>JALVAD010000184.1 GCA_027011385.1 Saprospiraceae bacterium
AATAAAATGTGTTTAAATTTTAAAAATAATAAAAAAATTTTAAACTTCAAATCTCAGTTTGATTTGGCTAGCCAAATCAAACTGAGATTTGAAGTTTACACACTTTATTGGATACTCCCAACTCAAACTCTCTTTCCAACAATACCCACGCTCTCATAGGCAATCCCACTATAAGGGACTAACCTCTTGCCGAAAACACCCGCCCCCAATCTCTTATCAGTAACACCTGAATCCATTCTTTTGACAGTTATACGATGTCTCCTGCAAATTTTAGTCCATAGAGTGTTAGATTTGGCTCGATAAAATCAATATCCCCTACATGAGGAGCTATTACTAGTGAAAGTCCTCCTGTGACAACTACCTTGTGAGTTTCTCCAAGATAACTATTTATCACCTTAATCATATATTTAACTAAGCCCACATAACCAATTAACACTCCATTTTGAATCGCTTCAACAGTATTTGTTCCTATCGGATTCAAGGGCATAATTAAATCTACTTTTGGCAATTGAGATGTATTCCCTACCAATGCATTTATTGCTGTTTTGAGTCCCGGGGCAATATTAACGCCAATGAGTTCCCCTCTATTATTAATAACAGTAAAGGTCAATGCTGTACCAAAATCAATTACTATTATATTATCTTTATACATTTTATATGCTGCTAAGGCATTAGCGACCAAATCCGACCCTATTTCGTAAGGATTACTAATCAATATTCCTAGTTTATTATAGATCAATTTATCAAGAACCACCAATTTATTATCATTTAGCTTTTCTAATAATTCAATAAAAAGCTCTTTAAGCTCAGGAACAACAGTGCTCAATACCTTAGTCTCAATATTCCCGACATCAATACCTGCCTCCCACAACATATCATTAACCTTATAGCTATAGAACAATAAGTTCTCTGCTTTCTTCGTTTCAAGCCTCCAAACATATTTCCATTCTTCACTATCAAATAAGCCTATAACAATATTAGTATTTCCTATGTCGATTGCAAGTGTCATATTTATTAAATCTTAGTTGTTAATCAATTGGTTCTTCATCTTTTTGTTTTGCTAACCTTTTAAAGTAATAGTAGGTCTCATTTTGAGACTGAATTGCAAAACTATCGTTACAAACATATTCATTTAGACGTTTAAAGTCTAAATACCTAGCTTTGATATTATCTTTTAATTGTATATCTATAATATCCCGAATTGTGCTTTTTATGTAATGATCATAAATTGGAAAAACAGTTTCAACTCTTCTATACAGATTCCTACCCATAAAATCAGCTGATGAAAGATACATCAATTCGTTTCCATTATTCCCAAAAATAAAGACTCTGGCATGTTCCAGATATCTGTCCAAGATACTTATGGCGTTAATATTTTCGCTTATATCTTTCACTCCGGCAACCAAAGAACAAATCCCCCTAATGATCAAATCAATTTTCACCCCTGCTTGACTAGCCTCATACAAAAATTTAATCATATTGGGCTCTTGAATACTATTCATTTTAAGTATAATATAAGCGTCTTTGCCCTCTTTTGCATTGATAATTTCCTGTTTTATTAGTCGGGTAAGCTCTTGCCTCATATTGAATTGTCCTACCAACAAATGCTTAAATTCTTCTCGTGGGATTATTTTATTTTCTAAAAATGAGAAAACTTTTACAGCTTCTTCTGTCAATCTTTTATCATAAGTAAATAATCCAAAGTCTGAATAAATTTTAGCTGTGCCTTCATGAAAATTTCCCGTACTTAAATACGCATATTTTTCATTTCCTTCAGCAGTTTTCCTGATAATCAAAGCGAGTTTCACATGAACTTTAATTCCCGGAAAACTAGTAGTAACATGAACCCCTGCTTTTTTAAGTTCTCTTGTCCAAGACAAATTTGCTTCCTCGTCAAATCTAGCTTTGAGTTCAATAAATGCTGATACATGTTTTCCTTTTTTTACAGCTTTCTTTAAAGCATTCATTATTCTGGATTTCCCTGCAACTCTATACTGAACAATTTTTATGTGAGTAACAGAATCATCTTCTGCTGCATCTTCAAAAAAGCGAATTACAGACTCATAACTATGATATGGAACATTAACCAAGTAATCCTTTTCTTTTATTTTATCAAATATCAATTCTTCCGTTTCCAATTCTTTGATAGGAAGAGGTTTTAAACTTTCCAATTTCAATTCATCCTTACCGAAATCAGGAAATTTGAATAAATCAAAATTATTATGATACCTACCTTCAGGTATTATATCCAAATCATCCAATTCGAATACATTCATTAGATATTTTAAAAATGGTTTTGGCATTTGCCTATCATAAACCAACCTTGCCGGAGGCCCTACCTTTCTTTTCTTTAGACTTTTCTTTAATTTTTCAACAAGATCACCGGAAAATTCATCATCGATATACAAGTCGGCATCCCTAGTCAACTTAATAGAGTATGACTGTATAATATTGTATCCCGGAAAGATATCCTTAATATTATGACGGATTATATCATCAAGAAAAATAACATCATGGACATCAGGATTTGACTTTGGTAAAATAACAATCCGATGAATCTTATCAGAAGGAATTTGAACTAATGCATAATTAGTCTCTCCATTCTTTTTATCCTCCAGTTCAATAGCCAAATACAATGCCGCACTATTTAAGAAAGGCTTTATTTTCTTATTTACCAACAACATTGGTTGAACATAAGGTAGTAAGTGATTTTTGAAATAGTCCTCTATAAATTTATACTGCTTATCTGTTAATTCTAGTCTTTTTTTAAGATCAATATTGTTTTCTCTTAATTCAGGAACAATTTGATTCTCAAAAATTTCAGTAAATTCTAATTGCTGTTCATTTACCATTTTAAGAAGCTGCCTCAATATTTTTTCGGAATCAAAATGATGCTGCTTTTTTATTTTTTTTCTAAGTCCTACTAAACTCTTATGATGAGCAACCCTTACTTTAAAAAATTCTGATAGATTATTTGAATAAATTGCTAAAAACTTCAATCTCTCAAGTAAAGGATTAGATTTTTTATCCTTGGCTTCTTGTAACACACGATAATTGAAGTGTAACCATGAGATATCTCTATTTACATAAGGCATTTTATTCACAATACAAATATTATAAGCTAATCAAAATAATATCATAACAAATATACTAATTAAAGATAATATTTATATTAAAATTGTTGCTTTTGCAAATTAAATATATTATTTAG
>JALVAD010000185.1 GCA_027011385.1 Saprospiraceae bacterium
GTGCTTAATCTTACCCAAAATCAACAGCACAATTCCTATTAAAAGTAAGATGCCTCCTATTGAATCATATAAAAGTAATCCAGCTACAATAAAAACTATTCCCCATAAGCACCCTTTTTTGCCTTGTGAAGGGTTGTCTATCATTATTACCATAGAACAAAAGCTTTAAATTAATTTTTAATTTTTATTTCGCCTTTCTGCCCCACAAACCTACTAAAAAAATAAATATCATTTTTTACAATAAATTCCATACAACTGATTTGGTGTGTGAAACGACCAAATAGCAATACTAACTCTAGTAATATCCGTACCAATTAATTTCATTTTGTCGTAATTATATTTATCTTATTTATAAAATCTTGTTTATATTTTCTAGTTAACGAAATCGCTTCAATATCATCACCGTGAATAACTTTAATCCTATTATTATTAAAACTTTGAATATAATCTATATTAATTGCATAAGATCTGTTGACTTGAACAATATTATTGCATTTGATTTTCTTTAATGTAGTAGACAAATTTGTAGCTAAAATATAGTTGTGTTTTTCAAGTTGAATTTCTGTTGTATTTCCATCAGCCTTTATGAAAATTATATCATTTAAATATATTTTGACATAATTTAATCTTTGCTTTATGAAAAAATACTTTACTTGCTGTGAACCAATCAGTGTTTTATGGGTTATATTACCATTAGTTTTAGTCATGTTGGTTTTGCTTTAGTTTTGTTAAAATTAATTCCCGAAGCCCCTTCTCTTTAACTTATAAATCTCGTCATTTTTCGGCTGTAAAGTTATAAACAATAGTTTTAACATTTCACCCAAAACCAGCGAACATAGAGCGAAACGCTCTGAAATATACTTGAAACATATGTGAACGTGATTTTTTGGCATCTGGCAGAATGACAGATTTATAATTTTTGCTTAGTGGTCGGCGCTACTCCCTTCCCTTGCAAGGGAAGGGCTGGGGATGGGTTTATAAAAAAAGCCCCCGTAAATAGATATAGGGGCTCTATGAATTAACCGAATTCAAATAAATAATGAGTCAAACTTTTTCAACTTTATGTATTATTTGTTTTTTTGAGTTTATCAGCACAATATTACTACAAATATATTTATCAATTTGCCCAAAACCAGCGAAGCCCTATTGAAACCGCTTGAAATTAGCTTGAAACAAGGTTGAAATTATTTTATGCCATAAAGTTTAACGGTTAAATATTAAAAAGATTAACCACTTTCTTTATCAAAAAATCATATAATACAGATTAAGCACAAGTAAATCTCCCTTCCCTTGCCAAGGGTAAAGTAAGGGGCAGTTTACCCTGTGAAATCAACGAAGTATTTCACCGGGGGGATGGGTTCTGATTCCGAGGTAGAGATGAAATCAAAGTAAAAGATATTCGCTTATCAATTAGACTGTGAATGCGGGTTGGGGTTCTCCCGATTTCGGAATGAAATGGAGAAACAGGGAGTTAGAGGGCAATTTAGCAAAGGAAGGGTTTACCCCGTGAAATCAAAGAAGTATTTCATCGGGGGGATGTGTTCTAAATATCATTTCGAACCCATTTCAACACTATTTCGCGGCGTTTCAATAGGCGTTCGCTGATTTTTACACAAATTATTCAGAAAAAATACCGACATTTGGGGCATGAAATTTGTTTTTGGAATTGCCATTTTCTTTCTTGCAATAATTTTATCGTATTGCCAACAACCTGCATTTCATAAGTTTGGTATGGAAAATGGATTGCCTGATGTAAGAGAATTGGGTTCTAGATATGTAAATGACTCTATTTACGTGTCTTTTATGGACGGTAAATTTTATTATTTTGATGGTATAAAATTTCTTAGAACTGCATACCCTAAAAGCAAGTACTATTTTACGAATTTTTATAGCTTGAAAAAAGGAGTTATACTTCAAGACGCAAAATATAAATTGTGGTATAGAAAAACCAGTGAAGAATTTCATGAAATTGAAGGCAGAAGAACGATTATTGTATTTGATAGTATATGTTATTCTCTGAGTGATGATGTTATATTTGTTTTCGATGAAGAATCACTAAAATGGTTAAAAAAAATGGAGTATCCTCCACAATTTGCCAAACAAAAATTAAAACCTTTTATCAGTATCCAAAATGATGGTTTGGAAAAGATTTGTTTGAAAAGCGATGCTGGTAATATGGCTTTCGATATTGAAAATGGCAAAGTATTTGAATTGAAGAGCAATAATAGTTTTGCTGGATTTGCTTTTAATAAACAGTTTTTTTACAATTTTGAAGATCATAGCATCAACTGGGAATATTGTGACAGTACATATTATCTTGTTAATTTGTCTAATAAATATTGGGATATTCCTTATAAATCTTTTATAAATCCCGATGCCTCATCTTTTTCCTTTTTGGTTAGTAATAGAAATAAAAAATACTTTTATACAATGGATACTACTTGTGTATTGAATTATGCAGGTATGATGGATTTGGCTGGCTCAAATATATCTAAAATAAGGGAGGATATGTATTTTGTCACATCTTTTGGTGGCGTGTATAAGGTGAATCCGTATATCAGTTATTATACTTCTGATAATTCAGGTCTGGGGATTAATATTTCATGCATTGTTTCTCACAATAATAGCATTTGGGTTGCAGGATACGGCTCAAAAATAGCGAAGCTAGCCAATAATAAGTTTCATATTGTTACTCCTCAGGATTATTCATCAATCAATTTTTTGCCCGGAGCTAAACGAATAAATAAAAACTTATCATGGTTTTTTAGGGAAGGGGATTCGACCATGGTGAGACTAAAAGATAACAGACTGAAAAAATACTTCACCATTATAGATGGTCAAAATAATAATGTAGCTGGATATTATATCGATACTCTCAACGATGGTACACTTGCTTTGGGGCTCAATAATTATGGATTGGGTATCGTAGATAGTATTGGTGATAATAAAGTATTTGTGCACTCTATCGGTAAAGAAAAAGGCAATAGACTTGGAAATGTATTGACATTTGACCAAGATAAAAAAGGCAGAATATGGATGGGTAGGTTTTCGACAGGAATTGCGGTTTATGACACAAAGAAAGATACAACTGTTACCTATGATTATAATATTGAGGATAAAAAAAGCTTTGGGGCACTATCAATGTATTTAGATACTTTTGATCAATTGTGGTTTGGAACCAATAGGGGGGTATATATGCTAAGAAATGCTTCGTCCTTTGATATATTTAAGGACAATGTCTTTGATAAAGCGATTAGTATTTGTTTGCCTAGTAATGACAAATCTTCTGTTCTTGCGATGAAAGCTACAAAAAATTATTTAGTCACTGGAAATCTTAGTTCTTTAAGTTTTATTCCATTGAAAAAATACAACGAATCAGTTGAAAATACGGAGATTCATCAATATATTTTCGGAGAAGATATAAATGATAAAGGGGTTCAACAAAATGGAATGTTCTATGACGATAAGAGATTTTTATGGGTCGCTTCTATTGACGGGGTATTGAGAATAGATATGCAAGGGATTAATTTGGATACATCGGATGTCTCAATTTTCTTTGATAAAATAATTAATGGTAATACTGAATTGCAAATCAATAAGGGTAAAATCGAAATAAGTCCTGTAAAACGTAATTTATATATTAGTTTTTCCCGTAAAACAAATCCTACTTTTGCCAATAATATATTCTATGATTATCTGCTTACCAATAGCAAAAAAGATACAATTGCTTATCAATTTAGAAAAAATAGTAATAGTATTGATATAGCCTATCTCAATCCGGGGAAATATAACTTGAGTGTAATAGCCAATAAAAACGGAATTAAAAAAGACGAGATTAATCTGTATATTCATGTTCCAAATACTATAGGAGAAAGCCCATGGACAAGAGCTATTCTGATAGCTTTGGTTTTAATAGGGGCAATAGCCTATGTTTATTATAGAAAAGAGCTTATAAAAAAGCAGTCTGAAGAAAAATTAGCAATTTCAAAATTGAAAAATGAAAAGGAAAAACTAAAAGTAAAGGCTATACTAAATAGTTTTAATCCCCATTTTATAAACAATAGCCTCCACTGGATTCAATCCAGATATTATAGAGATAAAGATATGACTAAGATGGTAGGTAGGCTGTCTGATAATATAAGTTATCTATTGGATAAAACAAAGAGCGGATTGGCCTATCACAGTTTGCAAGAAGAACTAAAGCTTATCCAAAATTATATCACTATCCAAAAATTGAGATTTGGTGATAGTTTTGAATATATTGAACCGGGAAACAAATCTCTAATCAATAAAATTATTGTTATTGTAATGCAGGTTCAGATTCATGTTGAGAATGCAATTGAGCATGGTTTGCGCAATAGACCGGCCGGAAGTTTTGTCAAAGTGGAAATTGAAGAGGATAACGATTATTTTATCATCACGGTTACCGATGATGGTATTGGACGTAAAAAAGCAAAAGCAATAGGCTCAAGAGGTACTAGTTCAGGAATCAAAATGTTGAAAGATCTTTATTACATTTTTAATATGAATAATAGTAATAATCTAAAAATTCAAAGTATATTTGAAGATGAAATATTTTCAAAAGATGGGGAAAAGTTTGGAACAAAAGTACACTTAAAAATACCAAAGGGATTTGTATTTGAAATTTGATATTATTATTATATTAAACAAAACAAAATGAACCAACAAAAAATTCAAGTTTGTGTGATTGACGATGAAGATGTTGCAAGAAATGCACTAATAGAAGTCATAAACAATTCCAAAGAACTTCAGGTTTCCTGTGAAGCAAAGTGCGTAGATTCCGGCTTTGGAGCTATAATCGAGAACAATCCGGATCTAATATTTTTAGATATAAAACTTATTGGTGGTGATGCATTTATGATTTTGGATAAATTGAAAAATAGAAATTATAATATACCTCCCGTTGTCATCAATACCGGATTTAAAGAATTTGAGGATGCCCAAAGAGCATTAAATGAATACAAAAATGAAGTAATCGCCATACTGAAAAAACCATTTTTGGAAGACTGGGAGGAAAAAGAAAATATGGTCTTAAATAAATACTATGAGTTATTGAATAGTAATACAGAAACCACAATAAAACATAATGTGATAATTGTAAATACAAGATTCAAAATACACATAATCAAGGTGGAAGATATTTTGTATCTTGAAGTCAATAAACAAAAGAGGGGTATGGCGAAAACTCTTATCATTACAGACGATAAAGAATTTGAGATTAGTAAGACTCTTAATCAAATCGAAGGACAACTTCCGAGTTACTTTGTCAGAATAAACAGATTTGTAATAGTCAATGGTAAAAATATATACGAATACGATCATTCTGATCAAGTGTTGAGGATTACAGGAGTTTCAAAGGATTTTAGTGTGGGAAATACATATAAAGAAAAACTATTAGATTTCATAACAAACATACTTGGGGCGGGGGAGTACTAGTGCTCCGCGCAAAAAATAAGTGCGCATAAAGGACAATATCGCCAAGAGGTGTCCCGCTGTCCAGTAGGATTGGCATGGAGTACTGTAAATATACCGCCAAGAGGTGAAGTCCCATTGTACAGGAGGATTGGCTTGGAGCATCCAAAGTAATTCTGGTCAGCAAATGCATAAGCACCGACGAAACCCAATGGCTTGAAGCCCACTCCTTGATAAAGGTCTCCCGACCTCTTATCAAAAGAACCCTGAAGAACCCAACTCGTGAAAAAAGAGAATCAATTCTACATTTAAGGTATTTTCTCGCTTACACTAGTTATATTTGCAATATGTTCAGAAAAATCATTACAATATTAATATTTATAAATACCGTTTTTGCCTCTGGTCAGGAACCAGCATACAAGAAGTACAGACCCAATAGGGAAATGCCAAACACATACTATTTCTATTTGGGATATACAAATAACAAATTATTTGTTTGCACTGATGAAGTCAAATTATACACTTATAATGGTATAGTTTTTAAAGAAGTTGACGGACCGAGTAGTAAGTATGTTTACACAGAAATAAAATTTCTAAAAAAAGGATATTTCACTCGAAATACAATGAATCATTATTGGTATAACCCATTGGATGGAAAATGGAAAAGGATAAAAACACCAAAAAGTAATATCATATATCAAGATACTTTGTTTGGATTTACAGCAGATAGTTTTTCATTTTTTAATGAAAACACATTGAAATGGCAGTTTATAAAGACATATAAAGATAAATTGATATCTATCACCACTCATCATCCTGTTCTTTATGTCGACAATAATAATAAGAAAATTATTGCCATGAAGGATAGAAAATATATCAATAAGCTGTATTTTGTTAATGACGACTCTCTCTTCATCGATCGGAGTTATATGAAAAATCAAGGTCTTATCGAAGGCGCAGAGGTTTTGTTTAATGAATATACAGGTGACATTGTCTGGGATTATAATCACAAATATTTCAAATACAAAATTATTTCCAAAGAATCGAAGATATCAATTGAAAAATCACCTTTTAGATTCAAGCAAATATTCGACAATCCAAAATCTTTTATTTCATCAGGCATCATCGAACAACAGAATTCCTTGAATTTTATCACATTTGACAGTATAATGGGAATTAATTTTAGAGGGAATTTAAATATCCCCAGAGCTAATTACCAAAAAATTAATGAAAATCTCTATTTTGTCGGATCTTTTGAAGGGATGTTTAAAGTAAATCCGAATATTACATTTTATACTCCTCACAATTCCGGTATCAATAAAAATGTCAGATCAATAATTCATCATGGAGGAACTATTTGGACAGGAGGCTATGGATCGGGCTTTAGAAGATTAGATAATATAGGGTTTCAAATTGACAGCATAAATTATCAAACGGGTTATAACAATAATATATTGAATGGTGGTTTCGCAAGAACTGATAATGAAGCTTATTTCTTTCATGAAGGAGATAGCACAATGTTTATTTTAAAGAATAATCTAATTAATAAATATAAGATTATTGTTAATGGAAACGAATCTGTTGTCAGAGGATTTTATATAGACACCTTGAATGATGGTCGAATAGCTTTTGCACTTCAACACGAAAATTTTGGTATCCTCGATAGTATTATTGATGATAGGGTATATGTCACAAGTATATCGGATAAATTCGGGATTAAACATGGGGATATGTGGAGTTTTGATCAAGATCGTCAAGACAGAATATGGCTTTCAAGATTTACTGCCGGATTAGCTGTATTTGATATCAAAAAAGATACATTGAGTACTTTTTATTACAGTTTGGAAAACAAAGAAAGTTTTGGTGTGATTTCAATGTATATTGATGAATTTGACCAATTGTGGCTTGGGACAAACAAGGGACTTTATATTTTGCCTCATGTTAGTGATTTTGATATTTATTCCAATGATATATTCAAAAAGGCGAAATACATAGAACTTCCAAATTGTGATAAATCTATTATTTCTTCGATTAAGGGAGTCGGGAAATATATCGTTGTCGGAAATAGAACAGGATTGAGTTTTTTACAAAAGAAAATTTATGTAAAAGATAATGAAGTGATAAAAGAACCGATTAGCCAATTGATTTATGGTGAAGACATTAATGGTACAGGTACCGAGCAGAATTGTATGTATTATGATAATGAAAGATATCTTTGGGTTTCTTCATTAGAAGGTGTTCTTAAAGTCGATATGTGGGCGATTAATACAGATACAACGAGTGTAAATATCGGGTTCGATTATGTGAAAAATGCAGATAATCTATTGAATATTTCCGGCGATGAAATTGAAATCAATTCAGTCAAAAGAAATATCCATATTAAATTCTCCCCTCGAAACAACCTTTCATTCCTGAATAATATTTACTATGACTATATACTAACAAATAGTAAAAAAGATACTTTATTATTCCAAAATAGAAGCAGAAATAATGATTTGAGAATTGATTATTTGAATCCGGATAAATATTCCTTGAAAGTCAATGCATATAAAAATGGGCTATTGCGAGATGCTGCAATTCTGAAAATTAATGTTCCTTATACTTTTGGCGAAAATCCATTGATATGGTTTTTAAGCATCTCTCTTTTATTATTAACCTTAGCAGGATTTATATTTTATCGAAAGGAAAAGATTAAACTTTTAGCTCAAAAAGAATTGGATTTAGCTAAAACTGAAAATGAAAAAACTCAATTGAAAGTAAAAGCAATAATCAGTACATTTAATCCTCACTTTATAAATAATAGTCTTCATTGGGTTCAATCAAGATACTATAAAGACCCCGAAATGACAAAACTGATTGGACGTCTGTCTGAAAATATTGATTATATCTTCAAAAAAACAAAAACAGGATTGGCAGTTCATAGCTTAAAAGAGGAATTAAATCTTGTACGAAATTATATTACTATACAACACATAAGGTTTGGCAAAGATTCATTTGAATATATTGAGCCCGATATAGAAAGTCTAAATAAATTCGGAGATACTGAATTAATCGTTTTACAAATTCAAATACATGTCGAAAATGCAGTTGAACATGGTATCAGAAACAGGGTAAATAGCTCTTTTGTTAAGGTGAAATTATCAGAAGATGAATATAGTGTTATAATAGAAATAATTGACGATGGAGTAGGGCGTACCACTGCAAAAAAATTATTGTCTCGTGGGAATCAGACCGGAGTCAAAATGCTAAATGAATTATACAAAGTCTATAATAGATTGGATTTGAATATGCATAAAATAGAAAGTAAATACATTGACGATATATTTAATGATGGAAATTTATCCTATGGTACAAAAGTAATTATCAAAGTCCCGAAGAAGTTTATTTTCCAGATTTAATTAGTATCTGCACTGGAAAAGAATCAATTTCAAATTAGATTTGTTTTCTTGCAAATACTAACTACTTTTAGTATAAAAAAATATAATTATGAGTTCATTAATTGGTGTTATTTTACATGCAATAGGAGGTTTTGCTGCAGGAAGTTTCTATATTCCTATAAATTTTGTTAGAAATTGGAAATGGGAAAGTTCATGGTTGATTTTGGGGATTGCTGCTTGGATTATCGCTCCGTTTTTATTTGCATATTTCACTACTCCGGACTTATTTGAAGTATTGAAAGGAGGTGATTCCAATACTGTATTTTGGACTTATTTCTTCGGTGTTTTATGGGGTATTGGGGCAGTGACTTTTGGGCTTACAATGAGATACCTCGGTATATCTTTAGGAATGCCTGTAGCCTTAGGATTTACTACGGCTTTTGGAACACTAATTCCACCGATTTATAAAGGAGAGTTCTTGGATTTGCTTTCGAAAACAAGTGGAAAAGTCGTTTTTGCAGGAATTGTTCTGTCTCTATTAGGTATAGCAATAAGTGGATTGGCAGGGATGAGAAAGGAAAAAGAAGTTGATGATGCTACAAAAAAAGAATCTGTCAAAGAATTTAGTTTATGGAAAGGGCTATTGGTCGCTTCAATTTCCGGAATTTTGAGCGCGAGTTTCGCATTTGGTCTTGAAGCAGGTCATCCTATTGCCGATGTGTCTTTGGCTCATGGAACAAAACCTCTGTTTCAAAATAATGCAGTATTGGTTTGGATACTTTGGGGGGGTATTAGCACCAATCTTGTTTGGACATTATTTCTCAATTTTAGAAATAAATCATTCAAAGATTATACGGATAAATCATCTCCGTTATTGAAAAATTATCTATGGGCTATCGCCGGAGGCATTACTTGGTATTTACAATTTTTCTTTTACGGCATGGGAACCACATTTTTAGGTAAACAATATGATTTTGCCAGTTGGTCAATTCACATGGCATTTATTATTTTATTCAGCAATCTTTGGGGATTGTATTTCAAAGAATGGAAAGGTGTCAGTCATAAAACAAATAGAATTCTCGCCTTAGGTCTTACAACCATTATTATTGCGATTTTGATGGTAGGGCTGGGAAGTAATCTTTAAAAGTGAATAAAAGTGACTACTCAGGTGGTTTATTTACCCATGTTTTGTGTCTAAGGGCACATTGATGTAGTATATTGACTTGATACTAATAATATTGCTCTTTTGAACTAAAAGAAGATATCAATATAAATATAAAGCCTATCAATAAAAGAGCACTAGCTACCATAATTGAAAATGCGTAATAAGGTGTGAAAAAAGATATACTACCCCAAAGCAAAAGACCTTGTAGAAATAAAATTATTTCAGTTGTAATAAACCCAATCACAAAGGAAATAATTCCCCAATTTAAATATTTATTTTTTAGAAGTAATTTTGATTTGATCATAAAGGCAAAGATAAAGCTCGTAATAAATCCCAAAGTTACCAAATGAACATACCCAATAATCAATTGTGATTTTAGCATATAGCTTATGTTTGAAAAAAGAGGAAAACTTTGGAGTAATTGCAATATGGTTTTTAATATATATATTGATATTGCCAGTTTGATTAGAAAGCCGGAATAAGCTTTATACAAAGATTTACTCATGAATGTTTTATAAAGAAAATACAGACCTGTAATCAAGAAAATTGAGCTTATGAATGCTATTGAATGAACAATCATATTGGGTTTATTCCACAATAATGATTCGCTGTAGTTTAATATCGTTCCTGTAAATAATAGATATAAAGATTTTCTTAGATTTGCTCTTATACTCTTGTTTTTAAAGTTCTTTAACTCCAAATCAAAAAAGAATAATGCTATTATTGCGAAAGTAACAAAACCATTGTATAGAAAATGTAAATAAAAGAATATATCGTTGTAATACAAAGCGGTTTTTTTGTAACCTTTGGCTATAATTGGCCCAAGTAACCAAGGTGAAATACTAGACATAAGATAAAAAATAATACCGGCTATTAGAAATCTATAACTGATTGTGCTTTTTACTTTAGTATCAATATTTTTGTACAGATAATATAGAGA
>JALVAD010000186.1 GCA_027011385.1 Saprospiraceae bacterium
AATATAAATAGCTTAATTCTCATAATAATCAAGCAATTTCATGATATTTTTAAATAGTTATTATAGAAAACAACCCTTTGTCCGATTTGTGTTAGCATTTGTCCGATTTGTGTTAATCCTATAGTTTAATTTAAAGCTACTTTGCAATATCAAAAATAAATAAATCACTATGAAAAGGATTATTATAAGCACAATTGTAGTTTTTGCTTTTTTACAGAGTAATGGTCAAACAAATGGCTACAAAACTAATTCAAGAAAAGTATTATTTGAGGTAAATGGGTATAGCTATACCGAAGAACATTTTAATAAAGAACTTCGCTTTGTAGAATTCATTTTGGACAAAAAACTATCAGCAATCGAAAGAAAAGAAGGATTGAGAGAAATCGAAAAGAACTTCAAAGTCAATCCGGCTTATACTTTAAAGGAAATAGAACAAGTAGATGCCCAAATGCAACAAATGTATCAAATAACAGATGTCGCAATGATTGGAAGAATGCGTTCAGCCCTAATAAGTCAAATTTACGCCGGAGCTCAAAACTTACAAGGACAAGAGTTACCGTTTTTAATAAAACTTATGTACAAATATGTTCCGGTTCTGGCCTTTGATTCCCAAAATATGTTGGCTTTTACATTAAAGGATTTTGAAGCATATATTTATCTGATGCAGTTTCAAGCTCTGATGTTGGGGCAAAATCTTCAATTCACTCAACAAGAGTTATTACAAGCTCAAACAAATATGGTTCAACAGTTTTATTATATGAGCCTTGAACAAAAACAGTATCTGTGTAGTATGCAGGTGCAATATGAGTACATTTATAATGTATACAACAGTTTGACTCCTCAGCAAAAACAACAGTGGCAAAGTCAAATTATCAATCAGCAGGCTTCTCTATATCAAAACTACAGTAGTGCTGATGATGCTTTTGAAAGGGGATATCAACAAGCACAACAGAATAGATCGTATGATGTCAAATGGCCTGAGGGAGTAAATACAAAAGCAGAAAAACAAGCATATTTAAGACAAAAACAAAATGATATAAATACAAACAATGCAACAATGGGTATTTACTATGACACGATGATGCAAAATAGCACAATGTGGGATAACATCATTGAGGATTGGGGCGATACCGGTAATTACTGGACGTATAAAGGGGTGGAGTATTAATCAATAACCTTAAATATAAAAAAAAATGAAATTATTAGAAATTAATTCCGACCATAGAGCTCCACTGGGATCTCAAGAAAAAAACAGGATAGACCAAAGGCTTACTATTCTTGATTTACAACGAAGAATAATTGTACTGGAAAAACAGCTTAAGGATTATAACAAAATCCAAAAGCTTAAAGTCACCACCAAAGATGCTGTATATTTTATCAATTACTCAGATATCCTATATCTAAAATCAGAAAGCAATTATACATATATCCATTTAGCTAATAATAAAAAAATGCTAATCTCAAAAACATTAAAATATCTATCAGAAAAAATCATAGGCTCAACATTTATGAGAATTCATGCTTCAGTCTTGGTTAATACCCGCTATTTATCTCAATACATAAAAGGAGAAAATAAAGTAATACTTGAAAATAATATCGCTTTACCGGTATCAAAACCAAATAAAAAAATTGTCTTGCAATGGATGGAAAGGTAGTTAATTCAGTAAGCATTCTGTAACAGCCGATTAATCCACTGAAAATATTTAATACTTAAAAATATATCAATTAACTCTTAAAACATTATAAATTATGAAAACACAAAAATTTACATTTACAGCTATTTTTATAGTTTTATTAATGACTGCAACACAGTTTATAGTAGCCCAAAATGTGGGGATAGGTACCACAACACCAGATAACAGTGCAATGCTGGATGTAGTCTCTACATCCAAGGGTTTACTAATACCCCGTATGACAGCAACAGAAAGAGGTAATATCATTAATCCTGCTTCCGGATTATTGGTTTATCAAACAGATGTACCTATAGGATTTTATTATTATAATGGAACTACTTGGGCACATATTGGAGATGCATCTGCTACAGTTACAAAAATAAACGACTTAAGTGATGGGAAATCTGACACTAATGGCTCATCGGTATTTCTGGGTATAGATGCAGGAAAAGTAGATGATGGTTCATCTAACCGAAATGTAGGAGTCGGTTTTGAATCACTCAAAGCAAACACATCAGGAGAACAGAATATTGCCATAGGATATGAGGCACTTCTGAAAAATTTGACAGGTAAAAGAAATTCCGCTATTGGAGCATATTCTTTATTCTCAAATGAAAGTGGAAATTATAATACTACTTTAGGAAATGGTGCCGGATATAATAATATATTAGGTAGTAGCAATGTCTTTCTTGGCTATAATGCCGGATATTATGAAACTGGAAGTGATAAATTGTATATAGAAAATTCTCTTGGTGATGCTGATAATGCATTAATATATGGTGAATTTGATAATAATATACTAAGAACCAATGGTACATTTCAAATTGGTAATCCTATAAGTACAGGCTATTCATTTCCTACAGCAGATGGAACAGCAAACAAAGTGCTGAGAACAGATGGAAGTGGAGCTTTATCCTGGACTGATCAAAAAATAGATAATCTTATTGATGGGAAATCAGACACTAATGGCTCATCGGTATTTCTGGGTACAGATGCAGGAAAAGTAGATGATGGTTCGGCTAATGAAAATGTAGGAGTCGGCTTTGGAGCTTTAAGTGCTAATACAAATGGTAGCAGTAATACAGCAGTTGGGAACAGCTCTTTGCATTATAACATAGGAGGAAACTATAATTCAGCATTTGGTAAAAAAGCATTGCACCATAACGAAACAGGGAGAGAAAATACAGCAATTGGTGATTATGCATTATTCACCAATGTTGCCGGAACTAACAATACCGCACTTGGAAATGAAGCAGGGTATTCGTCTACCGGTAGCGGTAATGTGTTCCTAGGTAACCAAGCTGGCCATAGCGAAACAGCTAGCAACAAATTGTATATTGATAATTCAGGAACAAGCTCTCCTCTTATCTACGGTGATTTTAGTAAAGATTCACTGGCTATAAATGGAAGTCTAAGCATTTCAGATGGAACAGAAGCATCTCTGAAATTACTTGAAACGAATGACTATGGATTTGAATTTAATTACAATGGAACCGAAGACAGACTAGAATTGTGGTCGCGAAAGTTTTCAGGAAATGAAGCTATTAGAACAACTTGGTTAAAAAATGGGAAGATAGGTATCGGGACTACTAATCCTTCTTCTGCACTCCATGTGTATAGTGCAAACGATGCAGAACCTCTCGTTCATTTTGAATCTGTTGGAGATGTTTCCTTAAAAGTCAATGGACAAGGAGGCGAAAGCTATATCGAAGTGCAAAACGATGATACCGGCACATCCGATTCTTGGAAAATGGGACTTAATGATGCCAATAGATTGGATATCCAATATGGGGCTGCCGGAAGTATGAATGGTGATACTCCGGGTATCTCTATTCAGACAGATGGGAAAGTAGCGGTGGGACATAATAACCCTGATAATGCAGCTATACTTGACGTGAGTAGTACTACCAAGGGCTTTTTGCCACCGCGGATGACGACAGCACAAATGCTTGCAATACCTTCTCCACCTGCCGGCTTAATGGTTTATAACACTTCTATGAAAAACATTTTTTTTCATGATGGAAATAAATGGAAAAAAACATACAATGATGATGGCAAGTCTTGTGGAGATTTCACCTATGGTGGACAAACCTACCAAACAGTAATAATAGGTGCCCAATGCTGGATGGCAGAAAATCTCAATATAGGGACAAGGATTGATGGTAATACAGAACAAACCAACAATTCTACCATCGAAAAATACTGCTATGACGATGATTTTAATAATTGTTATGATTTTGGTGGCCTATACCAATGGGATGAGATGATGCAATATAGTACTTTAGAAGGAACTCAAGGTATCTGTCCTACCGGCTGGCACTTACCTACTGATGATGAGTACAAAGCGCTGGAGAATTATCTTGGCATGTCGCAGTCACAAGCAAACAGTACTGGTTTTAGAGGTACAGATCAAGGCTGTCAACTTGCAGGTATTGTATATCTATGGACGGATGGAGCTCTTGACCAAAACGAAGCATTCGGAAGTAGTGGTTTTAAGGCTCTCCCTGGAGGTTTCCATTCTACGGATGATACGTTCCAAAGTCTCTATGACCGCAATTACTTATGGTCTTCGAGTGAGTGGGGTTCTTCAGGTGCGTGGTATCGGTACTTGCACTACAATCAAAAACAAGTCTCCCGAGACTATTGGGGTAAGGCTCACGGTTCTAGTGTCCGTTGTGTAAAGGATTGATAAGCGTTAGCGATTTAACAATTTCATCCGGCTGTCCTGCAAAGCAGCCGGATGCACAGACTACGAAGCAGTCATAAAATACTATTTGATTTTATACTTATCTAAATTCTCAAATTATAATTATGAAAATAAAACAATCTATCTGCTCAAAAAAATATTTTTTCATGAATTCAGGTTAATATTTTGTTGTTAATGTAGATTGCCGGGTGTTTAAGTATTCACTGGGTTTTTTGAAAACAAATCTAAGACTCAGAGGCTCAATGAGATTCTGAAGCTGGTATTAAAAAGAGCTAGTTAAAAAAAACAGACACCAAACTTAAACCGGCTTCTCAAACTTCCTTCGTCAGCTTGCGAGTCCTATATTTCGCGATTGAAAGAGATTCTGAAGCTGGCTTGATTAAAAAATGTTAATCTCCTGCATCTATTTTTGCAACCACTTTGCCATATATCACCAAAGATATAGCTGACGCTATTGCAATAGCAACAAAGTAATACCATATATAGTGTGCATTTACCGTTGCAGCTTCCCATGATCCAGGTGAATTAACATATTCTGGCAAGTTTGGATCTGGACAATATTTACTTAACAAATAACCGGACAAACCAAACCCTAGAACAGAAGATATAAAAGAATGTAAATGACTAAATCCTAGAAATAGCCCTTCTTCTCCTTTTGGTGCTTGCAATGAAAACAATTCTAAAAATCTAGGAGAAATAAATGATTCTGCCAATGCTTGAAGAATAATACCTATTACCATCATAAAAGCAATGGGATGCATAGTCATGAAACCAAGATCAACTGTACCGTGAAACCAATTTCCCATAGCCATCGCCATCGCAGACACCGGCATAATAAACATCCCGATAGTCATGGAAAAAAGAGGTGTTTTACTAGCCATCATTCTAGTAACAAATGCCACCGTAAGTACAACTACTAGTGGATTGACATTAGCATACCATGAGGGGGCTGCTGATTCTCCTGCCATTCTTAATACATACTTTGGCATAGTTGCATACAACTGATGTTGAACCATCCAAAACCCGGAAATAATCACAATCAATGATAAAAGTCTAAAGTTAGATATCACTTTAACAAGTCCTGCCCATATTTCTTTGATACTTTTCCCTTCTCCCGCATGTTTATTACTTTTATACAATAAAATAATGAGAATAAGTGCTATAAAAGTCATTGTTGCTGAAAAATAATTTAACCTAATAAAACCCAAATCACCCATACTTTTTCTCAATGGCTTCACCAATGTTTTTCCTCCAAAAGCTCCAATATTGACCATCATATAAAAGATAGAAAAACCTTTTGCTCTATTTGATTCAGTTGTTTCTTTAGCAACAGTTCCCGTAATCACTGATTTGATAAATGAACCTCCAACTACAATTAAAAGTAAAACCGGAACTATATAAAACTTCTCCATTCCCTCTCTTAAACCACTAAAAACTATATCTTCTCCATACTTTACCAGTCCATTATTTTCTAATAAACTTGGCAATATTCCCATTCCGAAATATCCTATAGTAAGTAAACTAAAAGCAAGCACCAAAGCTTTTTTGAACCCAATCTTATCAGCATATGCACCACTAAATATTGGTAGAAAATATAGTCCTGCCGAAAAAGATCCTGCGATGGCAGCTGCTTCCATATCAGAAAAAGCTAAAATTCTAGATAGATATAATGTTAACGCAATAAATACTCCATAATAAGCACCGCGTTCTAATAATTCAACAAAATTGGCTGTCCAAAATGCTCCTGAAAATCCAAATAATCCTTTATTACTCATAGTTATATTTTTTTCGACGCTAAAGATAAAATAAAATTTGGTTCTATATTGAAAAGTATATGTAAAACTTACTATCATCCGAAACTTTAATTTTTTAACACCAGAATAATCCGTATTTGTATTTTACAAAAATAATTGTCAAGAAATATCCGGTTTTCCTCATTTTAACACCCAAAGCTAAATAAATCGGCTATATATTTTTGCTCCTGAGTTAAAATGATGATTTTAGTAACTTTTTTCAGAGAATTTGGCAAAACAACTTGTATTTCATAAATATTTTCTGCGATTTCGATAGCTTTTTTTACTCAACCGCCCTCTAGCTCCTCCCCAAAGCATAAGCATTTGGGATTACATTTCATTTCGCAAAAAGATAGGGATAGCCCCACACCACACTCACCTACTGGGAAGTAACGGGTTGCTACCTCCCCCTGTCGTTTTATGTAACGCAGTGAAGTAAAACTACAAGGGGGAGAGTAGAGCTCTCTCGGGATGGCAGAGGGGGCAGCTGTGCAGAGAAACAGTAAATCAACAGCAATGCGAAAAAAATGAAATACACCTATTATACGGCTAAGATATACTTCTTTACATTTTTTTTGTAACTTTGATTCATTATTAGGCTTTTGCCGCTTTGAAATTATTGAAATTATTAAAATATCAATATTATGACTTACCTAAGAGTAGCTTTTACTTTTATATTAGGATTTATATTTTCCATTATACTTTATTCTCAAGATGTAGAACTTTATACCCAAGCAGATGTAGATGCTTTTGACCCAAATACAACGATGATAAGCGGCAACCTTACGATTGGTAATAAATATTATTATCTTGATCCCATTAACGATTTATCAAATCTATCAAACCTCACTTCTATTAGTGGATATTTAGATATAAGTGGTAATAATGTCTTAACAAATATTGATGGACTAAGTAAAATTACTACCATTGGTAAAGATTTAAATATTCGAAGTAATAAAGTATTAACAAATATTGATGGGTTAAGTAAGATTACTTCCGTTAGTGGAGTTTTGCATATTATTGACAATAATAAACTAACAAATATTGATGGGTTAAGTAAGATTACTTCCGTTAGTGGATTATTTATTAATTTTAATGATGCATTAACAAATGTTCATGGGCTAAATAATATCACTTCCATTGGTAAAGACTTATTTATTAGTGGCAATGCTGCGTTAACAAATGTTCATGGGCTTAGTAAGCTCTCTTCTATTGGTAAAGATTTAGATATTAGCTGGAACAGTGTATTAACAAATATTGATGGGCTAAGTAAGATTACTTCCATTGGTAGAGATTTAGAAATCGATAAGAACAATGCATTAACAAATATTGATGGATTAAGTAATATCACTTCTATTGGGGGGAATTTAAACATTTCTAACAATGATGCATTAACAAATATTGATGGACTTAGTAAGCTCACTTTCATTGGTAGATCTTTACATATTATTGGTAATAATGTATTAACAAATATTAATGGACTAAGTAAGCTCACTTCCAATATTGGGTATTTAGGTATTAAAGACAATGCTGTCTTAACAAATATTGATGGACTTAGTAAGCTCACTCTCATTGGTAACGTTTTGAATGTTTCTAGAAATAATAAACTAACAAACCTTAATGGGTTAATTAATATCACTTCTATTGGGGGAGATTTAAACATTTCTAGCAATGATGCATTAACAAATATTGATGGACTTAGTAAACTCACTTCTATTGAGGGGGATTTACGTATTAGTGATAATGATGCATTAACAAATATTGATGGGCTAAGTAAGATAACTTCTACTAGTGGATATTTGAATATTTATTACAATGTTGCATTGACAAATATTGATGGACTAAACAAACTCACTTCAATTGGGGGAGATTTACGTATTATTGGTAATAATGTATTAACAAATCTTGATGGGCTAAATAAAATTACTTCTATTAGTGGACATTTGTATATTTATGATAATAATAAGCTGACAAATCTTGATGGACTAAGTAAGCTCTCTTCTATTGGGAGAGCTTTACATATTATTGGTAATAGTGTATTAACAAATATTGATGGGCTAAATAATATAACTTCCATTAGGGAAAATTTGGTTGTTTTGAAAAATATTGCATTAACAAATATTGATGGGGTAGGTAAGCTCACTTCCATTAGTGGAGATTTAGAAATTATTAATAATAATGTATTAACAAATCTTAATGGGCTAAACAAACTCACTTCCATTGGGGGAGATTTACGTATTGGTGGTAATAATGTATTAACAAATCTTGATGGGCTAAGCAAGCTAACTTCTATTGGTAGGGGTTTGTATATTTATCGCAATAATATGCTAACAAATCTTGATGGGCTAAGTAAGATTACTTCTATTGATGGGTATTTGAGTATCTATGGCAATGATGCATTGACAAATATTGATGGGCTAAACAAACTCACTTCCATTGGGAGAGATTTAGCAATTATTGGTAATAATGTATTAACAAATCTTGATGGGCTAAGTAAAATTACTTCTATTGGTGGGTATTTAAATATTCACTCCAATAATACACTAGCAGATTGCTGCGGTATTCAAGGAATCTTATCCACACTTAGTGCAATTGGAGAGCAAATTTACATTTATGATAATCCGTCAGAATGTAGTAGTAAGGATAAAATATTGGAATCAACATGTGAAATAAATACTAATATTCTTACCTTTCCCTCATGCATTGATGCCGAAAATGGCTCTTTACAGATTACTGTCAATCGGTATGACACAATTCCCTTTTATTACAAATGGGAAAGGATAGAAGATAGTGCTATGGGTAGTGGAAGTAGTTTAGATAATATTTTTATTGTAGAAAATCTAAAAGGTGGAACTTATAATGTCACGGTTACCACACCTGCACCTGATACCGTTATAAAAACAGGGATTGTTTTAAATCAAATACTTGGCTCGGTATTTGAGATTATTGAAATTACTACAACTAATAGCTCCAATGGATATAATAATGGAAGTATTACGATAAAAACCGCAGGTGGAACACCACCATACACTTATGACTGGTCAGGAGTATCATCGGGAAGCCAAAACGGGATTGCTGATAATGGTTATACTATTAATAGCCTGGCACAAGGGGAGTATTCTATAACGGTATCCGATAATGTGGTAAACCAACAAAGTGTTACAGTATCACTTCTTGACGAGACGGTCCCTGTATTTCCCTGTACAGAACCACTTGACATAGTTATACTCAACGATGTTTCAGGTTCGGTAGATGCAATTGAATACAGAGAGTCCAAACAATTTTTTGTCGATTTTCTTAATGCCGCAAATATAGGCACAAATACTGATGAGAGTAGGGCAGCTATTATTGAATGGTCTGATGGTGGCTCTCAGAAAATTCAAATTCCCATTACCGGAGATATAGCCATTTTGCAGGATTACATCTCTTATACCAGAGCATTTGATGGAAACACATCACCACATCAGGCAATGAGTTTTGGTAAAGATTATCTCGATAGTGTTGGACGTGCGGATGTTGAAAAAGTAATTATTCTTTCTACTGATGGTGAAAGTAACCAGGTATCTCCATCTCTGATAGCATTGGCTGATAAATTCAAAGCTGCCGGATATCATATTGTCACCATAGCTTTTGATAATGCATTTACTAATACTGAGACAAAAGATATATTAACCAAAGTTGCTTCTAACTCTCATTTGGCTCCGGGTGCACCTGCTTATTCACTTCTTGACAAAGATTTGGCAGATAAAATAGTCAATCTCTATCTTTGCCCTATAGACCCGGGCAGTACTGCTAAAGCCTACTTTAATAGAGATGGAGCAATTGACATTCTCGATATTGTACCTATTGGCAATTGTCCGTATCCAGATGGTGTAGAGATAAGCTTTACCATTGAAGCTTTAAGAGAACTCTCTTTTCCTGCCGGCACTCCGGTCACGTTTTATTTCAATAATCCTGAACTTTTTGGAGCTACTCCCATTTCAACCTGGATAATGCCCTGTGCTTTGACAGCAGGAGAAATTGATACTTTTACTGTAATACTACCAGTTAATACAGCCGGAAATATCTTTGCCGTTCTCAATGATGATGGCAGCCAATCTCCTCCCATACAGTTTCCTGTCACCGGTATTGAAGAACTTGCATATTCCAACAATATAGACAATCAGAGCATTTGTCTTGATGATATAGCGACTCTTCAGGCATTGAAATATACCACAACTCCCAAACCTATCTGCGATACACTTGTGATATACACTATAAATGTATGCAATATCAGTGAAGTCGATGCTTTTGGTGTGAAAGTTAAGGATATTCCCCCCGATGATTTTGTTTTAGTTGGTACTATCTTCAATGACAATGGATGTGCTACCGATAATGGCGGGGTTTATGATATACCTGCCGGATGTTGTATATCTCTTACACTTACTTATGGCGTGGCTAATGCTGCCAATGGTTACTACGGAAATCAGGGAGTACATCTTGATGGACCTTCGGGGCAAGATTATATAGATTTTGATGGTAGCACTACTACTTCCGAAGATGTAATTATTGACGGTACATTGGATTGTCCTTCGACGAATATTGAATTCACAAAAGAAGTAAATATCTATCAATCTTGTGATGATGCCTTTGTGGTTTATAAGTTTTCTATTAAAAATGAAATGAATATTCCTTTACAAGGACTTGTTTTTACGGATATATTATCCGATCCTTGTGTCTGGGCTTTTGAACCTTATCTGCTGGAGGGGTTAAGCATTGGTAATAGGGATATTGACGGCAATACGGCTAGCTTTGTTATTGATGAGATTCTCCCTGATACTACTGCAACATTTTATTTGGATGCAGCTTTGAATTCTTGGGAAATGAGCGGAATTTTATCTAATACCGCCACTCTTGAAAATGTTCCTGATCCTGATAATGGTGGATATAGAACCCTAACTTCCAATACAGTTTCCACAGATATCACAACTACTCCTACAATTATTTTACCGGATACGATATTCGCACATCAGGGGGATGAAATAGATTTGGGAATCAACTCTACTGATTCGATTAGTTGGACAACATCTGGAGATGGTATTTTTACTGACAGCAGCAGCAATAAAACGAAATATATTCCAGGAGTTCAAGATTCACTTGACCAACAAGTGTATTTGTTCGTCTCCATAAAATCTGACTGTGGGGAAACAGGAAAAAATATTGTAATAATTTTTGAGCAATGTAGCTTGTCATTTACTTCGTTTAATATTGGAGATTGCAATGACAATGGCACTCCCTCCGATAATACCGATGATACTTATGAAGTGACTTTTAATATTTTCGCCTTAAATCCAGGTTCAAGTAACACTCTTAATGTAAAAGACAGCACCAAGACTTATGGACAGTTCAGCTACATTAGCCAAGGAAAGATAACGCTTCCTGCTGATGGATTGGATTATAATTTGGTGTTTGAGGATAGTGAAGTACCGGGTTGTACAATTCAAAAAACGGTAAGCCAACAAAGTTGCTCAGATAAACATTCAAATTATTTTATGTCCACTTCCGGTTCTGATACAAATGATGGTACTAGCGAAGTCAATGCTTGGGCAACATTTGAGCATTCATATACTATAATGAAAGGAGGAGATACTCTTACGATTTTAGATGGCACATATTTCCAAGAGCTATACCCACCTGTTAAGTTATCAGGTAGCGAACATTCTTATACTATGTATAGAGCAAAGAATCCCGGAAAGGTTATTCTAGCACCTACCTCTATTGGCGATGATGAGATGGAAGGAGTGATTTATGTTTTTTCTAATATCTCGAGGGGCATAACATCCTACATTCATTTTGATGGATTATTTGCAAAAGGTGTTGGGGAACATTCTGCAATCAGTATTGCGAGTATGGATTTTGCAACTGAGGAACAGATGACTCATCATATCACATTAACAAGATGTGGCGCAATGGGCTCTGCTCTTGGGACAAATACAGATGCCTTTGATATTGGGTCTGTCAGAGATATATTGGTTGAAGATTGTTTTGCTTTTGGCTTCGGTCGTAAAGCAATGCAGCTTTATGGAGCTAAAAGGATTACAGTTAGAAGAATGATTGTCAGATACGATTGGTGGCAAGGACATAAATATAAACCGAGTGATCCTAGAGTAAATCTCTCCGCATACAATACAATTGGGGCTACACTAGAAAATATCATAGCAATGGACGCAGGTCCTCATCCTGCTTCTACTTCTCCGGACAGAGCAGGATTAGTGGCTAGTGGCAATCAGGGTGGAGGTACAGCGATTGATGGTAGCCGGGATGTGAATTATCTGGGCTGTATTGTTTTTAATAATAATGAATTTGCAAAAGGGCTAAATGCTGTTGAAGTAAATGGAGGAACAGGTTCTCCTGTCAAAAATTTATTATTTAAAGATATCGTAATTTATGGCGCTGATGCAGGGTTCAATATCCACGATAATGTCGATAGTATCCGTTTAGAAAACATCACTTCAACTCATAATACACATATTGGAATCAGAGTAAATCCATATCCCTCTTATACTATCTCAAACGTAAAAATTGATAAGGTGGTTTCAACAGACAATAAGTATGATGGCATATATTGGAATGAAGATATGACTCACGTTGAACTAAGTAATTCTACATCTGTAAGAAATGGTGAAGGAGATGATATCGAAAGCCAGTACGAACCTGAAATCAAATACTTACCTATCAATAAACCTGTAATGGGATTTGAAAGGGGAGGAATTGTCAGAAATAAATATATCGACGGAGTTTTGACGGAAGAGTCCCTATGGCCTTGGCCTTATGAAAAAGTCATTAAGGGATTTATGTGTAAAGAGGAATACTTGCAAGAAATTGCAGACAGTATCAATCTGTATGAAGGCACTAATATTGATTATGTCCCCGGATTATGCAAAACCGACAGCTCTATTACCGGATATATTTGGTCTTATTTAGGAAATCCTTGTCCTGATACTATATGCGACAATTCAGTCAATACCGGAGATATTTTCTCGAAGAGCCAAACCAATATTGAAATCTATCCCAATCCTGCTCATAATCTAATATATATTAAAGCCAAACTTCCCTTAGACACAAATCATTATAATATTTATGATATTTGCGGTAAAAAGCTTAAATTTGGGACTATTATCGCCGGTAAGATAGATATTTCAGATTTTAGCCAAGGGGTATACTTTGTCAGAATCCAAAATAACCAAAAATTCTTACTTGGGAAATTTATTGTATTATAAAATTAGGCTTTTGCATCTTTGAAAATATCAATATTATGACTTACCTAAGAATAGCATTTACCCTTATATTAGGATTTGCCCTTTCCACTATACTTTATTCTCAAGATGTAACGCTCAGAACCCAAGCAAATGTAGATGCTTTTGACCCCAACACAACTACGATAAGCGGTAATCTTACTATTGGTGAAATTAATAGCTCTGATCCTATTACCGATTTGTCAAATCTATCAAACCTCACCTCTGTTGGTGGAGATTTAAAAATCTATTACAATTATAAACTAACAAATCTTGATGGGCTAAGCAAGCTCACTTCTATTGGTGAGAATTTAAATATTAGTTACAGTAATGTATTAACAAATCTTGATGGGCTAAGCAAGCTCACTTCTATTGGTGAGAATTTAGATATTAATTACAATAATGCATTAACAAATATTGATGGGCTAAACAAGCTCACTTCTATTACTGGAGAGTTAAAAATCATTAGTAATAATGTCTTAACAAATCTTAATGGTCTAAGTAATATTACTTCCGTTGATGGGAATTTCGATATAGTTAGTAATGATGTATTAACAGATCTTGATGGACTAAGCAATATCACTTCCGTTGGTGGATATTTAGATATTAGAGTTAATATTGTATTAACAAATATTAATGGACTTAGTAATCTCACTTCCGTTAGTGGATTGAGTATTTCCAGCAATGATGCATTAACAAATCTTGATGGGCTAAATAATATCATTTCCATTGATGAGTATTTAAATATTAGTAATAATAATGTATTAACAAATATTGATGGACTTAGTAATCTCACTTCCGTTAGTGGATTGAGTATTTCCAGCAATGATGCATTAACAAATCTTGATGGGCTAAGTAAGATTACTTCCATTAGTGGAGGATTGAGTATTTCCAGCAATAATGCCTTAATAAATCTTGATGGGCTAAGTAATCTCACTTCTATTGGAGTACATTTAACGATTATGGAGAATAAAGTCTTAACAAATATTGATGGTCTAAGTAAGCTCACTTCCATTGGGGAAAATTTGTATATTTCTAGCAATAATACACTAACAAATCTTGATGGGCTAAGTAAGATATCTTCCATCAATGGGGATTTAAGTGTTTATGGCAATAATAAACTAACAAATCTTGATGGGCTAAATAAGATCTCTTCCATTGGTGGGTATTTACTTATTTGGAACAATTATGATTTAATAAATATTGAAGGACTTAGTAATCTTACTTCTATTGGTGAGTATTTACTTATTGAAGGAAATGATGTGTTAACAAATCTTGAAGGACTAAGTAATCTCACTTTTATTGGTGGGAATTTAGATATTAGAATCAATCATGCACTAACAGATTGCTGTGGTATTCAAGAAATATTATCTACACCCGGAGCAATTGGAGGGCAAATCAACGTTTATAATAATCCTTCAGAATGTAGTAGTAAGGAAGAAATATTGGAATCTTGTTTCAATATTACTATTTTGGTTTTTCCTCCTTGTCTAGATGCCGACAATGGCTCTTTACAGATTACAGTCAATGGATATGATACAATTCCTTTTTATTACAAGTGGGAAAGGATAGAAGATAGTGCTATGGGTAGTGGAAGTAGTTTTGATAATATTTTTAATATAGAAAATCTAAAAAGCGGAACTTATAATGTCACAGTTACCACGACCGCACTCGATACTATTATAAAAACCGGAATTGTTTTAAATCAAATATCTGGCTCTCTATTTGAGATTATTGAAATCACAACCACTAATAGCTCCAATGGGTATAATAACGGAAGCATTACAGTAAAAATAGCGGGTGGTATACCACCTTATACTTATGATTGGTCAGGAATATCTACAGGAAGCCAAAGCGGAATTACTGGTGATAATTATACTATTATCAACCTACCACAAGGGGAGTATTCTATAACAGTATCTGATGATGTATGGAATCAACAAATTGTAGAGGTATCACTTCTAGATGAGACAGTCCCTGTGTTTCCTTGTACAGAACCACTTGACATAGTCATTCTCAACGATGTTTCTAGTTCTGTAGATGCAACTGAATACAGAGAGTCTAAACAATTTTTTGTCAATTTTCTTAATGCAGCAAATATCGGTACAAATGCTAATGATAGCAGAGCCGCTATTGTTGAATGGTCTGATGGTGGCTCTCAGAAAATTCAAATACCTATTACAGGAGATATTGCTACTTTACAGGATTACATCTCTTATACCAGAGTATTTGATGGTGGTACATCACCACATCAGGCATTGAGTTTTGGTAAAGATTATCTTGACAGTTTTGGACGTGCAGATGTAGAGAAAGTAATAATTCTTTCTACTGATGGTAGACGTAACCAGATATCTTCATCTTTGATAGCATTGGCGGACAAATTAAAAGCTGCCGGCTATCATATTATCACAATAGCTTTTGATAATGCATTTGCAAATAGTGAGACAAGAGATTTATTAACCAAAGTTGCTTCCAACCCTCAATTGGCTCCTGGTGCCCCCGCATATTCACTTCTTGACGAAGATTTAGCAGATAGAATTGTCAAAATCTATCTTTGTCCGATTGACCCGGGAAGTACTTCTACAGCATACTTCAATAGAGATGGAGCAATAGACATCCTCGATATTATGCCTTTTGGAAATTGTCCGAATCCCTATGGTGTAGAGATAAGTTTTACCATTGAGGCCTTAAGAGAATTGTCTCTTCCTGCCGGAACTCCTATCACTTTTTATTTCAATAATCCTGAACTTTTTGGAGCTACTCCCATTTCAACTTGGAGAATGCCATGTGCTTTGGCAGCAGGAGAAATTGATACTTTTTCGGTAATATTACCCGTTAATACCGCCGGAAATATCTTTGCAGTTCTCAATGATGATGAAAGCCAATCTCCACCTATACTGTTTCCCCTCACCAATATTGAAGAACTTGCATATTCCAATAATATAGACAATCAAAGTATTTGTCTTGATGATAAAGCAACTCTACAGGCTTTGAAATATACTACAACTCCCAAACCTATCTGCGATACACTTGTGATATACACTATAAGTATATGCAATATCAGTGAAGTAGATGCTTTTGGTGTGGTAGTTGAGGATATTCCTCCTGATGATTTTGTTTTAGTGGGCACTATCTTCAATGACAATGGATGTGCTACCGATAATGGCGGCATGGTTTATGATATTCCTACCGGATGTTGTATTTCTCTTACACTTACATATGACGCTGCTAATGCTATCAATGGTTATTACGGAAATCAGGGAGTAGATATTGACGGATCTTCAGGGCAAGATTATATAGATTTTGATGGTAGTACGACTACTTCCGAAGATGTGATTATTGACGGCACATTGGATTGCCCTTCGACGAATATTGAGTTCACAAAAGAAGTAAATATCTATCAATCTTGCGATGACGCCTTTGTTGTTTATAAGTTTTCTATTAAAAATGAAATGAATATTCCTCTACAAGGGCTTGTTTTTACGGATATTTTACCCGATCCTTGTGTCTGGGCTTTTGAACCATATCTACTGGAAGGTTTAAGCGTTGGCAATAGGAATATTGATGGCAATATGGCAAGCTTTGTCATTGATGAGGTTCTACCTGATACTACTGCAATATTTTATTTGGATGCAGCTTTGAGCTCTTGGGATATAAGTGGAATTTTATCAAACACCGCCGCTCTAGAAAATGTTCCTAATCCTGATAATGGTGGGTATAGAACCCTAACTTCCAATACAGTTTCCACAGATATCACAGCTACTCCTTCAATCATTATACCGGATACGATATTTGCACATCTTGGGGATGAAATAGATTTGGAAATCAATTCTACAGATTCGATTAGTTGGACAACATCAGGAGATGGTATTTTTTCCAACAGCAGCAGCAGTAAAACGAAATATATTCTCGGAGCTCAAGATTCGATTGATCACCAAGTGTATTTGTTCATCTCTATAAAATCTGACTGTGGGGAAACAGGAAAAAACATTGTAATTATTTTTGAGCAATGCCGTTTATCCATTACATCGGTAAATATTGGTGATTGCGATAATAAAGATACTCCCTTGGAAAATACAGATGATACTTATGATGTTACTTTCAATATCTCAGCTATAAATCAGGATACCAATGTTACTTATACGGTAAAAGACAGCACTAAGAGTTATGGTCAATTCAGCTACAATAGCGAAGGAAAGATAACGCTTCCAGCTGATGGATTGGATTATACGTTGGTGTTTGAGGACAGCGAAATATCAGGTTGTACAATTCAAAAAGTGGTAAGCCAAAAAAGTTGTTCGGATAGTAATATAAAAAAACTGCTAATCGATATTCCAAATATTTTTACACCGGATGACGATGGATACAATGACAAATGGTACGTGAAAATATCAGACCAAAGATTAAAAATACTCTCTTGCAAAATCTTTGATAGATGGGGTGAATTGGTTTATTTTTCTGAAAATGATAATCATTTTTATTGGGATGGCCGGTTCAAAAATCGTAAAGCTATGCAAGGTGTGTATGTTTATGTTATTGAATATGCTATTGATAATGGGAAAACGGTAACTGTAGCAGGAGATTTGACATTGATAAGATAGTGATATAATGAGGTGTATTTCATTTTTTCGCGTTTTGCAATACTGCCCTCTAACTCCCTGTTTCTTCGCAGACTTCGAAACCGGGAAAACCGCACCCCGCATTTCCCTCCGCAATTCCCTTGATAAGCGAGTGTCTCTGACCTCGCTTCTTGCAAAATGCACTACTCCTGTGCTGATGCACAGGTTCTTTCACTATCAAGTGAGATCTACTCACTTGATTTTTGATAAAATCAAAACCATTCAATCATCCCCCTATCATTGTTCGTAACAAAGTGAAGAAAAATTATAAGGGGGAGAGCAGGGCATTTGCGGGATGGTAGAGGGGGCGGTTGTGCCAATAAACAGTAGTGTCAATCTGTAATGAAAAAAAAAAATGAGATGCACCTTAATGATGGAATAAATATATTTCTTTATATTTTTTTGTAACTTTGATTCATTATTAGGCTTTTGCATCTTTGAAATTATTGAAATTAACGAAAATATCAATATTATGACTTACCTAAAAATAGCTTTTACCTTTATATTAGGATTTGCCCTTTCCTCTCTGCTTTACTCACAAGATGTAAAGCTTTATACCCAAGCAGATGTAGATGCCTTTGACCCCAATACAACGATGATAAGCGGTAATCTAGAGATTGGTAGTACTTATGGCAATGATCCCATCACAGATTTATCAAATCTATCAAACCTAACTTCCATTGGTGGATATTTAAAAATCTATAACAATGATGCATTAACAAATCTCGATGGGTTAAGTAAACTCACATCTATTGGGGGTTTTTTAATTATTACAACCAATGATACTTTAACCGATATTAATGGGCTAAATAAGCTCTCTTCCATTGGTGGAGATTTGATTATTTCCAACAATTCTAAACTATCAAATATTGATGGGCTAAATAATCTAATTTCCATTGGTGGAGATTTGATTATTTACAACAATTCTAAACTATCAAATATTGATGGGCTAAATAAGCTCACTTCCATTGGTGGAGGTTTGATTATTTATTACAATGATGCATTAACAAATATTGATGGGCTAAATAATCTAATTTCTATTGGGGGAAAATTATATATTAGAAACAATGATGCTTTAACAAATATTGATGGATTAGGTAAAATTACTTCAGTAAGTGAAAATTTGACCATTATTAACAATAAAAAACTAACAAATATTGATGGGCTAAATAAACTCACTTCCATTAATGGATATTTAAGAATTTCTGGAAATGATATATTATCAAATTTTGATGGTTTAAGTAGTCTTAATACTATTGATAAATATTTAAAAATTGTTAACAATAAAAAACTAACAGATTGCTGTGGTATTCAAGAAATCTTATCTACACCCGGAGCAATTGGAGGGCAAATTATAATTTATAATAATCCGTCAGAATGTAGTAGTAAAGAAGAAGTATTGGAATCATCATGTGGAATAAAGATTAATATTCTCACTTTTCCTCCTTGTATTGATGCCGATAACGGCTCTTTACAAATTACTGTAAAGAGATATGATACAATTCCTTTTTATTACAAATGGGAACGGATAGAAGATAGTGCTATGGGTAGTGGAAGTAGTTTTGATAATATTTTTAATATAGAAAATCTAAAAGGAGGAACTTATAATATCACTGTTACCACGAACGCACCTGATACTATTATAAATACAGGAATTGTTTTAAATCAAATATCCGGCTCTGTATTTGAGATTATTGAAATCACTACTACTAATAGCTCCAATGGATATAACAATGGTAGCATTACTGTAAAAACAGCAGGTGGTATATCGCCATATACTTATGATTGGTCAGGAATATCCACAGGAAGCTATATAGGAATTACTGATGATAATTATACCATTGATAACCTTACACAAGGTGAGTATTCTATAACAGTATCCGATGATGCCGGGAATCAACAAAGTATCGCAGTATCACTTCTAGATGAGACAATCCCTACATTTCCCTGTACAGAACCAATTGATATAATTATACTCAACGATGTTTCTGGATCAGTAAACGCAACTGAATATAAAGAGTCTAAACAATTTTTTGTTGATTTTCTTAATGCAGTAAATATAGGCACAAACGCTGATGATAGCAGGGCAGCTATTGTTGAATGGTCTTCTTATAGCCCTCCGAAAATTCAAATTCCTATTACCGGAGATATTGCGACTTTACAGGATTACATCTCTTACAATAGAGTATTTTATGGAGGTACATCTCCACATCTGGCAATGAGTTTTGGTAAAAAATATCTTGACAGTGTTGGACGCGTAGATGTAGAAAAGGTAATTATTCTTTCTACTGATGGAAGTTATGGTCAGGTATCTCCATCATTGATAGCATTGGCTGACAAATTCAAAGCTGCCGGATATCATATTGTCACCATAGCTTTTGATAATGCATTTGCTTATAGTAGTACAAGAGATATATTAACCGAAGTTGCTTCTATCCCTCAGTTAGCTCCGGGTGCTCCTGCATATTCACTTCTAGATGGAGATTTAGCAAATAAAATAGTCAATCTCTATCTTTGTCCGATAGACCCCGGAAGTACTGCTACAGCGTATTTCAATAGAGACGGGTCAATTGACATTCTTGATATTGTACCTATTGGCAATTGTCCGTATCCCGATGGTGTAGAGATAAATTTTACAATTGAGGCTTTAAGAGAACTGTCTCTTCCTGCCGGTACTCCTGTTACGTTTTATTTCAATAACCCTGAACTTTTCGGAACTACTCCCATTTTAACCTGGATAATGCCCTGCGCTTTGGCAGCAGGAGAAATTGATACTTTTTCTGTAATATTACCTGTTAATACCCCCGGAAACATCTTTGCTGTTCTCAATGATGATGGCAGCCAATCTCCTCCTATACAGTTTCCTATCACCAATATTGAAGAACTTGCATATTCCAATAATATAGACAATCAGAGCATTTGTCTTGATGATAGAGCTACTTTACAGGCATTGAAATATACTACAACTCCCAAACCTATCTGCGATACACTTGTGATATACACTATAAACGTATGCAATATCAGTGAAGTAGATGCTTTTGGTGTCGTAGTTGAGGATATTCCTCCCGATGATTTTGTTTTGGTGGGCACTGTCTTCAATGACAATGGATGTGCTACCGATAATGGCGGGGTTTATGATATTCCTGCCGGATGTTGTATTTCTCTTACACTTACTTATGATGCTGCGAATGCTGCCAATGGTTACTACGGAAATCAGGGAGTAAATATCGATGGACCATCAGGGCAAGATTATATAGATTTTGATGGTAGCACTACTACTGCTGAAGATGTGATTATTGACGATACATTGGATTGTCCTTCGACAAATATTGAATTCACAAAGGAAGTAAATATCTACCAATCTTGCGACGATGCCTTTGTGGTTTATAAGTTTTCTATTAAAAATGAAATGAATATTCCTCTACAAGGGCTTGTTTTTACGGATATTTTACCCGATCCTTGTGTCTGGGCTTTTGAACCATATCTACTGGAAGGTTTAAGCATTGGCAATAGAGATATTGATGGCAATAAGGCTAGCTTTGTTATTGATGAGGTTCTCCCTGATACTACTGCAACATTTTATTTGGATGCAGCTTTGAGCTCTTGGGATATAAGCGGAATTTTATCAAATACTGCCACTCTCCAAAATATTCCCGATCCTGATAATGGTGGATATAGAACGCTAACTTCCAATACGGTTTCCACAAATGTCACAGCTACTCCTACAATTATTTTGCCGGATACTATATTCGCACATCAGGGGGATGAAATAGATTTGGAAATCAATTCTACGGATTCGATTAGTTGGACAACATCAGGAGATGGTATTTTTTCCGACAGCAGCAGTAGTAAAACGAAATATATTCCAGGAGTTCAAGATTCGATTGACCAAAAAGTGTATTTATTCGTCTCCGTAAAATCTGACTGTGGGGAAACAGGAAAAAACATTGTAATTATTTTTGAGCAATGTAGTTTGTCCATTACTTCGGTAAACATCGGTGATTGCAAAGACAATGACACTCCATCAGATAATACTGATGACACCTATGAAGTGACTTTTAATATTTCCGCCTTAAATCCCGGTTCAAACGGTACTTTTACGGTAAAAGATGGCACTAAAGATTATGGGCAATTCAACTACAATAGTGAGGGAATGATAACACTTCCTGCTGATGGATTGGATTATACTTTGGTATTTGAGGATAGTGAATTATCAGGTTGCACTATACAAAAAGTGGTAAATCAAGAGAGTTGCTCGGATGAATGTTCTATGAGTATTGATAGTATTCTTATAGGAGATTGCAATGATAATGGCACTCCCTCAGACAATACCGATGATACTTATGATGTAACTTTCAATATTTCAGCCTTAAATCCGGGTTCTAATTCTACTTATACGGTAAAAGACAACACAAAGAATTACGGTCAATTCAACTACAATAATGAGGGAAAGATAACGCTTCCTGCTAATGGATTGAATTATACATTGGTATTTGAGGATAGTGAAAAATCTGGTTGTACAATTCAAAAAATTGTAAGCCATGAAAGTTGTTCGGATGATTGTTCTATGAATATTGATAGTATTGTTATCGGTGATTGTAATGACAATGACACTCCCTCAGATAATACGGATGACACCTATGAAGTGACTTTCAATATTTCAGCTTTGAATCCGGGTTCCAATGCTACTTATACGGTAAAAGATGGAACTAAGGATTATGGGCAATTCAGCTACAATAGCGCGGAAAAGATAACACTTCCTGCTGATGGATTGGATTATACCTTGGTGTTTGAGGATAGTGAAATATCAGGTTGTACTATACAAAAAGTGGTAAATAAGCAAAGTTGTTCGGACGAATGTTCTATGAATATTGATAGTATTGTTATTGGTGATTGTGATGACAATGGCACTCCATCAGACAATACGGATGACACCTATGAAGTAACTTTCCAAATATCAGCCTTAAATCCGGGTTCTAATGCTACTTATGCAGTAAAAAACGGCATTAAGGATTATGGTCAGTTCAGCTACAATAGCGAGGGAAAGATAACGCTTCCTGCTAATGGTTTGGATTATACTTTAGTGTTTGAGGATAGCGAAAAATCGGGTTGCACAATTCAAAAAGAGGTAAGCCAACAAAGCTGTTCCAATAGTATTGTAGAAAAACCTGTAATAGATATTCCAAATATTTTTACTCCAAATGATGATGGACACAATGACAAATGGTATGTAAAAATATCAGACCAAAGAATAAAAATACTCTCTTGCAAAATTTATGATAGATGGGGTGAATTGGTTTATTTTTCTGAAAATGATAATAATTTTTATTGGGATGGTCGGTTCAAAAATCGTAAAGCTATGCAAGGCGTATATGTTTATGTCATTGAATATAACATTGATAATGGGAAAACGGTAACTGTAGCAGGGGATTTGACATTGATAAGATAGTGATGAAGGTGCATTTCATTTTTTCGCTTTTTGCAATACTGCCCTCCCGTAGAAACCTTTACAGGTTTTACGGGACAGGTCTAACTCCCTGTTTCTTCGCAGACTTCGAAACCGGGAAAACCGCAACCCGCATTTCCCTTTACAATGAGTCGCGGGATGCTACCTCCCCCTATCATTGTTCGTAACAAAGTGAAGAAAAATTATAAGGGGGAGAGTAAAGCATTTGTGGGATGGATGAGGGGGCAGTTGTGCTGATAAACAGGAATATCAATCCGCAAAGGAGAAAAATGAAATGCACCCAGAAACATTAAACATTAATAAACTAATTCTTAACTATCCTTAACTTCTTAATGGTTTTATTAAAATATTTTTTGAACACGGATAACACAGATTGTACGGATAAACACCGATTAAGTGTCCAAGTGGATTTTACGTCTAAGATATACTTCTTAATATTTTTTTTGTAACTTTGATTCCTATTAGGCTTTCGCCCTTAATATAACAATGATAATATTAAACAAATGAAAGTTACAGTATTAGTCGAAAACTCAGTTTCTAAAAATGGTCAACCCGGACTGAAATCTGAACACGGATTAAGTATTCATATTGAAGTGAATAATACCAATATACTTTTTGATGTTGGAAAAACAGATTTGTTTAGCCGCAATTCAAAGAAGTTAAACATTGATTTGTCCAAAGTTGATTATCTTATAATTTCTCACGGTCATTATGACCATGGTGGAGGTTTAAAGCATTTTCTAAAAATCAATACTAAGGCTAAAATTTATATGCATAAGAAGGCTATCAACAAGTATTTTACTAAAATATTTGGTTTTATACCTTTTAACATTAGCCTTGATTCAAATATTATTAATAAAAATAGAGATAGAATAGTTTTTGTTGACGAAGATATGCATTTAACTGACAATATTGATTTGCTGGCTGATTTCCCAGAAGATTTCCCTCAACTAACAGGAAACTTAAGCTTATATGAAAAGTATGAAGGGATTGTTGAAAATGATAAATTTCAACATGAAATAGCGCTTTTAATCAATGAAAACAGTAATACGGTTTTATTTACCGCTTGTTCACATTCCGGTATAATTAATATGTATAAAAAAGCTGAATCATTTAAGAAAAATGAAAAAATAAACTATGTTTTTGGAGGTTTTCACACATATAATCCGGCAACAAGAAAAAATGAAAGCAAAAACTATTTAGATAATCTTACCTCCGGACTAAAAGAAACCGATTCTTTGTTTTATACTGGACATTGTACAGGCGAACAAAATCTGGACTATTTGAAAGAAAAATTAGATAATAAGATATTTTCAATGAATACAGGAGATATTATAGAGATATAATTAGTGTCTGTAAGGTGCATTTCATTTTATTTTTTTGAATAAAATTTTATTGCCTTGTGGCAAATTGATAAAGATATACAAGAATTTTATAGTACGACATTGAGTGTTGCTACCTCCCCCTATCATTTTTCGTAACAAAGTGAAGAAAAATTATTAGGGGGAGAGCAGAGCATTTGCGGGATGGTTGAGGGGGCGGTTGTGCTAAAAAACGGAAGTGTCAATCCGTAAAGTAAAAAAATAAAATGTACTCATGCAGCAAATTGAAGATTAAAAACATCTTAATAGTATTAATAGTGTCTGCACGAAAACACATCAAATTTGAAATTGATTCTTTTTGTCATCTTTTAACTTTTTCACAAGTGATTGATACTATGGCATCAAATCATTGTAAAAAAATCAAAATCTAAACAAAAGTCATCTGAATTTCAAAAATTGTCTGTTTTCGTGCAGACACTAATATCATTTAGCTTTCATCATCCTGTGAATTTATCATATTCTTCATTATAAAATTCTGTTGATATGAAAAATTTATTATTCAAATTATTATTCGTTGCGATTATTATTAATGCCCGACACCCATTGTTTTCACAGACAATTGAATTGTATGGCAATTATCATACGATGGGAATAATTGTCAATTTGAATGAAAATAATGACCCTGAAAACGATGCTGTTATGAGGGTAAAATACAGAGTTGTTGATTCCACATTTCAAGAAGGGTTTCCTGCAACCAGAACCAACAACACACAATTTGTAGGGAGCCTGTTTTGGCTTAAACCGAATACAAATTATGAAGTTATTGCAACCATTCAAGACCCGACAAGCCCCAATCTTAACGGAACAATATTGCAAGCAAGCTCTAAAACCAGAGAAAATCCAAAACGATTCAATTCTAAAAAATCATATTATGTAAGCCCCAACGGTAACGACACATCATATACCAAATCATCACCGGGTTCCATTCAGGAAGCCATAAAACTCGTAAAAGCAGGTGAAGAAATTGTTTTGCTCGGGGGTATTTATCACGTGGGTAAATTGGTGTTCGCGTATCAAGGAACTGAAGAATCTCCCATAACCATTCGTTCGGCTCAAGGCGAAAGAGCAATTTTTGATGGCGCAGATACCGTAAAACACACTTGGAAAAACGAAGGACAAGGAATATTTTCTACCGAATTGGATTATGAAAATACCCGGCTCATCATCGCTGATAATCGCAGATTGTATCAATATAAATCGATGAATGACCTCAATAATTTGATTTGGGAATTAGATGGTTTCTTTGTGGAAGGCAAAAAAGTTTATGTCAAAATACAAGATAAAAATCCTGCCGATTTGAAGATGATAATATCCGATAAACACAATGCATTTACGGTTTGGGACAAAGATTATTTTCATTTCAGAAACCTTACATTCAGAAATTATGGTCAAGGTGATTGGGCGAAAGCCATATATTTTTACAATTCAAGCCACAATGTGGTTGACAGTTGTCTTTTTGCAATGAACAATCTCGGTGTTGGGATAAAATACAGTTCCGACCAAATTACCGTTCAGTATTGTGAGTTTTACGACGATACGGATATGTGGGATTGGAATGCTATGAAAGCAAGTATTGTAGAAAGTACTCTAATATCGTTTTATGATCCGGTGTTAGGTAGAGGGCACGTCATTAGAAACAATGTATTTCACGATTGTCAGGACGGAATGTCACCCGGCAGTTTTTACAAAAATGAATTGACTACGGAATTAGATATTTACGACAATATTATTTACAATGCAGGAGATGACGGGATTTCTGTCGATGGATGGGCAAGCAATGTCAGAGTTTGGAACAATACGATTTATGATGTTTTGGTCGGTATTTCTTTTGCTCCTATAAACAAAGGTTCTGCTTATGCAATTAGGAATCTTATTTATAATACCGGATACGGTAATAACACTTACAGGGGAATGTCGTTCAAGTTTAATAGCGGATATGCAAAATCAGGTAAAATGTATCTGTTTCACAATACAAGCGATGCAATGCTGGAAGGAGTTGACGGATTTGAATGTAGAATTCCGGGAGATTGGGAGCAGATTTATACACGTAATAATGCATTTACCGGAAATAGATTTGCAATCAGTTATTTTGAGGGTAGTGGAAACCGTCCATTGGATATGGATTATGACAATTTATTTACTTTCGACGAAGATGAATTTGCTTATTTTTACGACAACCAATCTCATCATTATACCACTTTTAATGAGTTTCAGATTACCACCGGATTGGAATCAAATGGTATCGCTTCAAATCCAATGTTTCACTCTTCATCTGATGGTGATTACAGCTTATTAAAAGACAGTCCGTTGATCGACAACGGAGTATTAATACCGGGCATCAATGATGATTTTTACGGAAAAAATCCAGATATTGGAGTCTACGAATACATCCCTGCTAACAGTATCGAAAAGGAATACGCAATTGATAATATAACAATCTCACCAAATCCTGCAATTGATTTAATTGAAATTATCAATGCTGCAAAAGATTGTGAATTGTTCCTTTACGATGCAAAACAATCATTAAAAGTCAAGACAAATTGTGATTCAGATAATATGATACTTGACATTGGAAATTTAAAACCAGGTATTTATTTCTTGGTATTTGTTAATAAAAACAAAAAGGTAAGTTCTATTAAAAAATTGATCAAAATAGATTTTTAAATAATATTTTTTGAACACAGATGACACGGATTTTACTGATTAACACAAATCTGTTTATGTGGGTTGGCAGCTACTCCGGTTTCGGAACAGAGTTGAGAAACGGGAGGCTGGGAGGCAGTATGGCAAAAAAACAAAGTTGAAATACTTATTTTTAAAAGAAAGTAATCAATTTTCGTATATATTGCACTATACAATGAGCAATATTTCTATTTTTTGTTGATTTTGTTGTGCATTTTTCATTCATTAAAACAAGAGAATGCTGAAAAATCATTAAGGTATTTAAGCACATTATTCATTTATTGAACACAGATGACGCGGATTTTACAGATATGCGCAGATTTAAACGAGGGTAAAAATATGTTAATGCAATTAACCGAAATTTTTTGTTAAATTTGGCAGCATATTAGTCTTAGTTAGCATCAATTAACTATATTTACTGCACACTTTTTAAAATTATTACTATGAAATTGCTTTTAAGTTTTTTATTTATTTTGTTTTCATTTAGTTATATCATTGGTCAAACTACAATATCTAGCGGTCGATTAGGCATAACCGTGGAAAATCTCGGTGATGGAGCTAAAGTAACACATATCAAAGATAATGGTACAGAGACATTGAATACTTCGACTACGTCAGAGTTTTTCACTTTCACCATCAGAAACACAACCAATAGCAATGATTATAATATAAGTTCCTTGTCCGGCTGGAATAATATAAATATTTCGAATACATCATCAAGTTGTACTATCCAATTCAGCAATCCTACAAGTGGCAATTTGCCAACATCTCTTATTGCTACAGTTACAATCAATACTAATGATGCAAAATCAGATTGGGATTTGTCAGTCGCGGGTCTTGGGACAAACTATTCGTTGATGGATGCAGTATTTCCTAAACTGAATATAGAAGCAAGTGGAAATGACACTTTTTTATATCCGCTTTATTCGGGTAGATTGACGCACAATCCTGGTTCAGGAATAGATTACTATGATGATCCTGCGGATGGTGGAGATGATAATGTGGGACTTTATCCACGAGGATGGGGAACAACAATGCAATTTATGTCTTATTACAATGATAATTACGGTTTGTATTTTGGATACCACGATCCGGATGCTTCTATTAAATATTTTGGTGTAAAAAACGCTAATTCAGGTATAAAAATAGAGTGTAGATACCCTTCCCCGAATAGAACCATTGCAGGAAATGATTGGAATTTACCCGGAGTTTTTGAATTGGATTTATACGATGGAAATTGGTATGAAGCAGCTAAGATATACAGAGAATGGGTTTCAACTTCATCAAATTATTGGCCACAAAACAGTACGAAACGGAACACTAGACAACATAGTATCGGAGATATTGGTGTTTGGCTTTCGACTTATATCTCAGAGACCACTATGTCACTAATGGAAAGTTATATCCAGACTGCTGTTAGCTTTTTTGATGTTCCGGTTGGAGTCCACGCTTATGAATGGAACTACAAGGAATTTGATCATTTTTATCCTGATTATTTCCCTGAAAGAACTGGATTTCCCGGATTAGTAAGTAATATTCAAACTAATAATCCTGGCTCGGTAATAATGCCATATACTAACGGTAGAATGTGGGATACCGGAGTTGGTGGCAATGATCCCGGTGACCCTGCTGCAGCAACTTATTACAACAATGATGGACAGCCCGATGCTGCCAAAAAATCAGATGGTTCTGAATATACCCAAACATTCAAAAGTAATATATTTGCTGTTATGTGTTCTGACCAAACCGGCTGGCAAAATGTGATGTTAGATGCGGAAGATCAAATCACCAAATCAAGTAGAATTGGAGCTAAAGCTATATATATGGATATGGTAACTGCTTCAGGACCCGCTCAATGTATGGATGCTTCTCACGGACACACGCTTGGTGGAGGTTCATTTTGGAAGGAAGGCTACTCTGATATGTTGAATAGTATCCACAATACAGTACCTGATGATGTATTTATTACTACGGAAGGAGGTTGCGATTTTATAGCTGATCAAGTGGATGCTTTTATGATACAGGGTTGGACTACGGACAATCAAGTTCCTGCCTGGCAGGCGGTTTATACCGGCAAAGTTCAACTATTCGGCACAAAGACGGGAGGTAGCCAATACGGCAATCAACAATTTTATGCAAAGCTAGGGCAAGGATATATTTTCGGAGTACAAACAGGAAGACAATATATATGGCTTGCTATTAATCCAAATTCCAGCCCTAATAAATCAATGGCATCTCATTTTGTAAAAAGACTCAGCAGAATGAGATACAAACTTAGAGATTTTGTTTCTTACGGTGAAATGAAAAAGCCCTTGGATTTAACAGGTGATATTCCTGATTTGACCTATCATGTATTTGATTGGGGGGGACACAAAGGATATGTTGATGTAACTTATCCTGCTGTACAAAATTCGGTTTGGCAAAACGGAGATAGTGTCGTTGTATCATTGATAAATGCATTACTTCCCGATGTTCCGAATGTAATTGATGATAGTATTAGTGTTTCGTTTAGTTTCAACGGTGCGGATTATGGTTTAGCAGGTGCTTTGGCTGTGACAGAAATAATGGAAACATCGGAGGGCAACACATTTTACATGCCGAATTCATTTACTCTTGATGTAGATATTCCTTCCATTACACCAAAGGCATATTTAATCAGACCGGCATCGGATTTAGGCAATGTATATTACGTTTCAACTACGGGAAATGACGCAAATACAGGCACAAGTGAAGCCCAAGCTTGGAGAACAATAGGTTATGCTGCGTCAAGTTCCAGTCCTGTGCAAGCTGGGGATATCGTCTATATAAAAGCCGGTAATTATGGTGCTGAAAATATTGATTTCCAAAAATCTGGAACAGCAGAATTGCCTATTCTTTTTGAAGGATATCAAAATACTCCCGGTGATAATCCCAATACCAATCATTCATTTGGAGATGCGCTTAATGCGACAGTAATGCCGTTGCTTGACGGTGGTAACAGGGCAACTGGAGGAGGAGCATTTGAATTAAATTATAATTATTTTGTTTCCTTAAAAAATATCCAGATTACAAATTACAATTACGGTATTTACACATACGGATCTTCAAACTTGACCTTTGATAATATCATAATAACCGAATTGGGTGATGTGAGTGCTTCTTATGACGGTACGGGATTTAGCCTAAATAAAAACAATGATGGTGATTTTGGTGAATATAACACCGTAAAGAATTGTTTTGTGGAAAACGCAGCTGCCGAAGGATATTCTTTTGACGGAAATTATAATAAGATTGAAAATAGCAAGGTGTATTGCAATGAAAACACCGATAGTGCTGCGATGGATTATTATATTGTTTTTGGAGGTAATTACAACAAAATAGAAAACTGTTACGCGGAAAGAATTGGAGTTTTGGATCACGATGGTCATGGAATCGGATTTAAGGAAGATTGCGAATACAATACAGTAAAAAACAGTACATCTAAGAATCTCGGCGAAGGATTTTATGTCAGGTACAGAGCTTGTAAGTTCAATACTTTTGAGAACTGTAAGGCATATGACTTGAATGGATTTGCTGTAAGAGATGGTGCAAGCAATAATACTTTCAGAAATTGTGAGGCTATTGACAACGAGAGTGCTGTTCTGTTTTTTGATACCGATGAAGATGGTGGCGCACAATATACAGGTAGAAACAATGTTTTTGAAAATTGTATTTTCCGCAACACAACCGAAAATGTCATAGATTTCTTTTATTATGAATTGGAATCCATTTGCGATAATAATACTTTTAAGAATTGTGTGATCGACGGTGGTGATTATTTGTTCAATTGCGACAGAAGCAATCAAGACAATAAATTGGTGAATTGCATAGTGACCAATGTCACTCATTATTCACGTACCGCATATAATCAGGACAACAGTTACACGCTAAATGTGCTATTAGAAAATACTGACTTTTACAATAACGGATTCGCAACACCTTCGGGAACGAACATAACTACTTTTGACCCTCAATTTGTAAATATCGCCAATCACGATTATCACCTTCAAAGCTCTTCACAATGCATCAATGCAGGCAATACCGACGAGAGTCCTGATGCAGACAAAGAAGGTAATCCTCGCCCATTGATGAATGCGTCCGATTTGGGAGCTTATGAATTCGGTATTTATTGGGTAGGATTCAAGGGCAATTATTGGAGAAATGCCGCAAATTGGTCAAATAATCAGATACCTACATCTACTGACAAAGTGACGATTCCTTCACCAAAATATTACTACAACAGACCGGAAGTACACGACAATTCACAGGTAAAAACCCTATATATGAATGTCAATGGACAGATGATGATACAGGATAATGTGGTATTTGATGTATTGGAGTGATTGATTTGAATATTGGATAAAAAGTAAGATAAAACTTTAGTATAAATTACAATATGATGAAAAAAGAGGCTTTTAAAAATTTGGAAAATTTAGGTAATAAGTACATAGAAGAACATTTATCTAAAAATTTTAATAATAAAGATTTAGAAGAAAATTGGTAGGAAGGTCTAAAGTTTTTTTTTGATAAATCATTTGCAAGAGGCAAAAGAGATAAATTATCACACGAATATTTAAAATTTACACTAAAGGTATTAGAAGAGAAGTTTTCCATTAATGACAATAATTT
>JALVAD010000187.1 GCA_027011385.1 Saprospiraceae bacterium
GCTTGTTTTTGTTTCTTGTAATGATTCAAAACCGGCAAATGATCAATCTCCCAAAGAAAATGTAACGGAATCTAAAGAAGTTGTTCCGAAAGTAAAAAATGAAGTTCAAGTAGGTGATACAAAATTGGTGTATAAAGTCAGTCTTGGGGTTTTACCTGATTTAGCATATAAAGGAGTCGGGATGAAAGCGGCAAAAGTACATAAAGATAGACCCGGATACCTGGGAGGAATGCAAGATGGGGATATTGTTACTCAAATCAATGGTAAAGAGGTAAAAAACTTAGTTGAATACACGAAGCTTTTGACAAAATACAAAAAAGGCGACTCCGTGGAGTTAACTGTTAAAAGAGATGGAGCTACTCATAAACTTAAAATTACATTTGATTAAAACATTTAAAATAATTAAACGTGAGAAGATATCTAAAAATATCTTTTATAGTATTCTTTTTTATGAATACTATCTCCTTGTGGGCTACTCATAATAGAGCAGGAGAAATATCTTTTATTCAAACAGGTTCTTTGACAATAAAAGCTACAATCACGCTATACACCAAAACTAGTAGTGTCGCTGCCGATAGGGATAGTATCATTATATTTTGGGGTGACGGGACTAGTGAGTTTTTGGTACGTGCCAATGGTTGGGGTGACCCTCAACCAAATGATGTCAAGATAAGTTATTATGTTGGTAGCCATACATATCCTTCTAGAGCACAATATACAATGTCTATGCAAGATCCAAACAGGATAGCAGGCATACTCAATGTAAATTTTCCTGATAGTGAAAATATTCCATTTTATTTGGAAACTACATTTTCCTTTTTAAATCCACAATTTCAGGGAGTAAACAACTCGGTCGTATTGCTCCAACCACCAATTGATATCGGTTGTGTAGGTGAAGTATTTAGACACAATCCCAATGCATATGATATTGATGGAGATAGTATTTCCTATGAACTAATAGTTCCACTCCAAGCGGAAAACACTCCCGTCATAGGGTATAAATGGCCTGATGCAATCAATCCAGGAGAAAATAATAAACTTAGTTTTGACAATAAAACAGGTGATATATTCTGGGATTCGCCGCAAAAAGCAGGAGAATACAATATCGCTTTTAAAGTAAATGAATACAGAAATGGAGTTTTGATAACTTCGATGATTAGAGATATGCAGATACTTATCAAAGACAATTGCAAAAGCAAACCTCCTCTACTTTTAGTTCCTGAAGATTTATGTGTTATCGCAGGAGATACGGTAAAATTATTGATTACAGCTACAGATTCTGATTCCAACCAAAAGGTACTAATAAATGCAACCGGGCAACCCTTTACCTCAACATATGGCAAAGCTATCTTGGAAAATAACAATGTTTATCAGACACCACCGGTAAATTCTCTATTCACTTGGGAAACGACTTGTGAGCAAATTGAAAAAACATATTATCAAGTACTATTTAAAGCAATGGATAATTCTCTTTCTTCTAATTCAGGGCTGATTGACCTTAAAGCATTAGGAGTTAAGATTTCAGGAGATTCCCCCAAAAACCTAAAAGCATTGACTTTGAATGGAGGTATTAAATTAACTTGGGATTATCCTTATCCTTGTATCAATTCAGCTAATGAATATTTTAGAGGATTTTCGGTTTGGAGAAAAGAAGATTCCAATAACTTTGAAATAGATACTTGTAACCCCGGACTTCAAGGCAAAGGCTATAAGATAATTAAGTATCTAACCAATGAGAATGATGCTATTAGATATTACTATTTTGATAAAGATATAGAGAAGGGAAAATTATATTGCTATAGAGTTCTTGCTGAATTTGCTCATAAGACTTTTAACGGATTCCCTTATAATCCTGTACAGAGTTTAGCTAGTAATGAGTCCTGTGAATTTGTTCCTGATGACAGCCCTTATATCACTAGGGTCAGCGTACTAAATACAGACAATAATACCGGCTCAATTGAAATCAACTGGATAAAACCCGATATCTCTGTATTTGACACTACCAAATATAGGCCTCCGTATCGGTATCAATTGTTCAGAGCAGACAGCTTGAATAGTGAAGATTTTGTAGCGGTAAGCGGTGCTGAATTCAATTTCAATAATTACTTTAGCCAAGACACTATGAAGTTTATTACTGAAAATTTAAATACACGCAATATTCAATACAAATATATTGTAAAACTATTTTCCAATAATATATTACAGTCCACTTCAAGTGAGGCCAGCTCTATATTTATTAATGCCAACGGAACTGACAAAAGGATAATAATTGATTTTGAGTTAAAAACACCTTGGAACAATTACGAATATCATTATTTGAAGAGGAATAGCAGCACGGGAGGATTCAATTTCCTAGCAAAGAATCACGTCCAGAAATACATAGATACCGCAGTAATAAACAATAAAAATTACTGTTATAAAGTAAGAAGTTTTGGGAAATTGGGCAGCAATCAACACATTATAATAAATGATTCTCAGATTGCCTGCGATTCACCCAAAGACAATGAAAAACCTTGCTCTTTAAGCCTTGTCGTCTCCAATAATTGTCTTGAGGCTGAAGATAAAGATATAGATATAAAAAACCACATCTCTTGGAGTTTTCCCACAGATTGCACAAGCAAAGATGATATTGATAAATACGAACTGTATTTTTCAAATTCACCTGATAGTACATTTCAACTTTTGTACACTATTAACAATCCTGACGTTTTTGACACTTCGCATTTATCCGTTGATTTCGCCGGATGTTATTATATTGTCGCTATTGATAATAACGGTAACAAAAGCGATAAAAGCAATATAGTTTGCGCCGAAAAATGCCCTCTTTACCAACTCCCTAACACATTTACCCCAAATGGTGATACCTACAATGATATATTTCAACCGATTGTAAAAAGACATATCAGCGGAATTGACCTAAAAATCTACAGTAAAGCCGGAAGCCTGGTATTTTCAACCAAGAACCCTAATATCAATTGGACAGGATTATCATCCTCTGGAAAGAAGTTAAACCCGGGAACATACTATTACAAATGCATTGTATTCTCGGAAGATACAAAGATAAAGACATTGAAAGGATATATTGAACTTTTGTATTAATAAAATTCACGAAATATACAGGCAGACCATTGTAAATATTAATCATTTATGTATTTAGCTTGGTGTTATTTGAAAGTATAGTTCTTATTCTTATATTG
>JALVAD010000188.1 GCA_027011385.1 Saprospiraceae bacterium
GTATTTGTATAATTGGATTTAGCTATTTTATAAATCCCAAAAATATTAAAGTATTATGAGAAAAATCTTACCTGTATTTTTTATTTTATTTGTAATCAATCTTTCCGCTCAAAAATTTTGGAGAGTTGTAGACGAAAACTCCATCATTTTGGATAGAGATGCGGAGAGAGGAGTAATTCCTATAGATTATTCAACTTATCATTTAGATATGAAGGCGCTGATGAATTATCTAAAAAAAGCTCCTAAACAGTTTAACAAAGAGAAAAAGTCAATTCCCGTATATATTCCCATGCCTGATGGCAGCAATATGCTCTTTGATGTTGTGAAATCTCCTGTAATGATGAGTAAGCTTGCTGAAAAATATCCAAATATAAGATCTTACAAGGGAATAGCACATGATGATAAAAAAATAAATATCAGATTTAATATTGGTTCAAAAGGATTTTTTGCTTCAATTTATAATAAAAAAGGAAATATCTATATCGACCCATATGCAAGTGGTGTCAAGAATTATTATATTAGTTATTATACCAGTAATTATAAAGTTGATATTAGTGATATAAATCTAAACTGTGGACTTGATTCTGATGAGATTATTTTTAATGACAGTACAAATCTAACCGAAATAAATTTTCCTGATGAACTATTGGATTTCAGAGATGCTTCAGCTTGTGACTCAGTGAGACAATACAATTATAGATTGGCACTGGCTTGTACAGGTGAATGGGGACAAAAACATGGAGGCACTAAAGAAGCAGCACTGTCAGATATGGTCACTTCTGTCAATAGAATCAATCAAATATATGAAAATGAATTTGCTATTCATCTCAATCTTATAGATGATAATGACAAATTGATATGGCTTGATCCTGATACTGATCCCTATAAGAATCCTACTATAGGAGGAGCTTTATTGGGTGAAAATTTTGATGCAGTCAATAATACTATAGGCATGAATTCTTATGACATAGGTCATATTTTTACCAATAGTTGTACAGATGTTGGAGGTATTGCCAGACTTGCAGCTGTATGTCAAACATTTAAAGCAATGGGAGTGACATGTCATTATTCAAGCGATTTGAATTATATCATCACAAATGTCACTTGCCATGAAATGGGACATCAGTTTAGTGCCGCACACACATTTAATAATTGTAGTGGAAATGAATCAGGTTCAGGATTTGAACCGGGTGGAGGTACTACGATAATGGCATATTGTGGACTTTGTGGTCCCAACAATGTTGATTACAAATGTCTTGAAACATTTCATTCTTTCTCTATTCAGCAAATAAAATATTATTCCAGAGAAGGAGGAGGTAGAAAATGTGCAGAAAAAATATCCTCTGATAATACAGCTCCTGAAGTCAGTATAGATTATAACAACGGCTTTTATATACCAATTCAGACACCATTTGTTTTGGAAGGTAGCGCATATGATTGCGATGGAGATAACTTAGTTTATTCATGGGAACAAATGGATGTAGGACCTCAATCTCTTATTGGACATCCGGAGGGAAACGCCCCTATTTTTACTGCCAGAGAAGTATCTGATAGTCCGGTAAGATATTTTCCTAACTTATATGATCTATTGTATAATCAAAGCAATAATTCAGAATTATTGCCTTCATATGAAAGAGATCTTAATTTTAGATTTATTGCCAGAGACAATCACGAAGTTGCAGGTGGTACAGATTGGGTGGATATGAGTTTTAAAGCTGATTCTAGTTCAGGTCCATTTTTAGTAAGCTACCCAAACAATTTTTTGAAATTCAGAACCGGTGATTCTTTAACAGTAAAATGGGATGTAGCAAATACTGATAATGAAAAAGTCAATTGTCAAAATGTAGATATTCTCTTGTCTCTTGACAAAGGTTATACTTACCCTTACACTTTGAAATACAAAACGACCAATGACGGAGAAGAATTGGTCTATATGCCTGATACCATCACATCGAATGCCAGATTAATGGTAAAAGCGTCCAACAATATATTCTTCGATATCTGTAATTACAATCTAAAAATCAGGGAAAGAGAAGATACAAACTTTTTGTTTGATCTAGATGAAATCTCAGGTAAGTTGTGTTTGCCTTATTCTGTTAGTTCAAAGATCTCTACAAGGGGTTTTAATGGATATGAAGATTCTATTAAGTTTAAAGTAATTGGATTACCTGATAATGCAAAATACAAGGTGTCACCTGAAATTATTAAGACCGGAGAAACCGCTATTATTGAATTCAATTTTGATAATGTCAAAAAAGACGGTTATTCAGAAGTATATGTACTTGGAATTTCAACTAAAGGAGATACGGTAAAAAGACCAATTACTTGGGATATCTATTCCAATTCATATAAAGATATAAATATAATTAGTCCAGAAGTCGGAAGTACCGGTCAAGCTCAAAATTCCGTTTTCATATGGGAAAAAGATGTTGCTTACGATTATGTAAACCTATATATTTCTCCAGATCCTTCATTTCCTGAAGAGAAAACTTTTGTTCGTAACTATATTACGGATACATTTTATCAACCGACAGAATTATTAGAATATTCTACTTTGTATTATTGGAAACTTGAGTATGGAAATAACTGTGGTATTATAAGTCCTGATACACTTTATACTTTCTCTACTTTCGCAACAGATTGCAAAGATTATATTTCAGATGAAGTGCCAAGACAAATAAAATCATCTGAGCTAATGCACTCTTCTATATTTATTGATGATGATATAACGATTACCGATGTAAGCGTTAGAATATCCGGTAGTCATACTAGATTCAGGGAAATATCAGCTTCTTTGATTGCACCTAATTATGATACTGTGCTATTGTTTAGTCCAAAGCCTTTCAATTATCAAGGACCTTTCAATATGGCATTTAACGATCAAGCTTATTATAAGGTCAAATCTCCACCTTCAGGTATATTTAGACCAGACTCTCCCCTTTCAATACTGAATGGCAAAAATGGAAAAGGAGAATGGAAGCTAATAATATCAGACAATAAGTATCAACAAAGCGGTACTTTAAAAAGATTCTCACTAAATGTTTGTGCTAAAATTGATTTAATAAATCCGGTTTTAGTAAATAATAATTTATTGAAAATTCCTTATAACAAACCTTGGACTATAAATTCTGATTATCTAAAAGCTACAGATGCTAATAATTCTGCGAGTGATTTAATATTTACTATTGTAAATACACCTTCATTGTGTTCATTGTTTAAGGGTAATGCTCAACTATTTATCGGTGACAGATTTACTCAAGAAGATATCAATAATGGTTTAATTTCTGTGTTGTATCCGGGTAATGAAAAAGTTTCTGATAAATTCTATTTTACTGTTATAGATGGTGAAGGTGGTGCGATTGGAATTACTGCATTTAATTTCGAGAGCGATGAAAAGGTCAAAGTTGATGAACTATTTGCAAATAAAATTCAATTATTTCCAAATCCGGCATCAAATTCCGTAAATATCAATATTGATAAGACAGGAAACTTCAATTTTGAAATTTTCAACTTAAGTGGTCAAAAATTGATGTCAAAAAATATCACTGGAGGATTTACCTCTGTTGATTTAACAAAATTCAATGATGGCATCTTTATTGTAAAAATTCACAATAATCTAAACAATTATATAGGGAAAATCATAAAACAGAGATAATCCGAATTTTGAAACTTTATTTCAGTAAAACCAAATAACTAACTTTTCATCGCAGAAGAAAAAGTTATTGAAAATATGCATATTAACTACCTATACGACTCCCTTCCCTTACTAAGGCTTTCGTTATGACATATCTTTTAACAAGTGTAATGACGAAAGCTTTCTCATGAGAGAATTGATTCCGGTTTTAGCACCTATCCCCGGCCCTTCCCTCACAAAGGGAAGGGAGAAGTGGAGGTGGGTTCTAACATCAGCATATTATCTTACCGCTCTTGATTTCCACTTGTATTTGCTAACAAATAAACTCAAAGTACCTATAAATACAATGTAAAAAGGATATCTCAACAAGGAAAGTATCAAACTAAGGTAGTTGATTTTTTCTTCAAAAAACTTGGCTACCGATTTGATGAACAATATATCTACTAATAATTTAAAGATAAGCAAAAACAATGTAAAATAGATTTGATTATACCCCCAAAACAAGATTAGTAATATATTGGATAATACGATAAAATTCATAAGAAAAATCAATGTTATTACTGATTTCATTGCCAAACTATCATATCCTTTTGTTTTTGTAGCCCAACGCAATCTTTGCCTGATAAAATCAGATAGTGTTTTTTCCGGAAAAGTATAAACTACTCCATCCAGATTTTTTAAAAAACTGATGGAATCCGGATAATTTTTCTCAATGGTCTGTGCTAAAAACATATCATCTCCAGAGGCAAAATCAGGAGTCGGGGAAGAATAAACTTCTTTTCTAAAACTCATATTTGCCCCATTTGCCATATAATGCAATCCCGAATTTATGCCCGCACACGTTACCCCCATTGTCGTCAGTAAATCATATTTTTGAAATTGCTGTAAGGTGGAATTATCGGATTTAAAAAAGACAGGACCTGTAACAAATCTATTATTTTTGTCTTCATATTTCATTGCATGTGATAATATCCAATCTTTCCCGACAAATGTATCTGCATCCGTTTGTAAAATAATCTCACCCTGAGCTTTGGAAACTGCTATTTCTACTGCTTTTTTCTTATAGTTGTTTATATTTTCTTCATCAAGAAAGTCTTTTAACTCATAGAAACTAAAATTTTTGTATTTAACATCATTTAAAATTTTCAAGGATTTATCAGTCGAATAATCGTCTATATATATTATTTCAAACAAAGTTTTAGGATAGTTATTATTGGCAATACTATCGATACAACTCAATAGATTATTTTCTTCATTCCTACCGATAATTATGACTGAAATAAAAGGGTAACTATTAAGCCCAAAATTTTTATCCGGCTCAGTTTTATTCCAATAATACCAATAATAAAGCATTAAGGAAAAATATAAAAGTGAAATTATAAGTGAAACAAGATAAAATATTAGCAAGGCCATAGCATTAAAAATCACTCAAAAAGGTCTTCATAATTATTGACTTTGACCTTTTTGAATTCATCAAGATCCAAAATATCGGCATCTTTATCTTTGACTTCTTCATAATCGATATACTTTTTCTTGTCTTTTCTTTTGGTTTTAAAATTCATAAAAGCATTAAAAAACAATGCAGCTGAAACAAACGGAAAGCCTAAAATTGTAAAAATAACAGCAAGAATACCTAATAATGTCCTATACCGGAGTAATTCATAGATTACAATTCCAAATTTCATCAATACTCTATAATCCAATATTGCCGCTAAAACAATAAATACAGGTGCGAGAACCAAAAACAATTTGTATATACTTTGTATAATTAAATATATAATGAAAACCACAATAAAGACCAGTATTAATCCAAGCCAACTATTCGTTTTATTATATGATTTAAATTCAAATTTATTCATCCTACTTATGATATTTGTAACAAAATTATAAATTTAACTCAAATAAATCAATTTTAAATATACAAATTCTTAAAAACAATCGATAAAAATAAGAAAATAAGAAAAAGCCCCTCTTCTTTGCAGAAGAGAGGCCATCCCAAAAACCGATTTTATTCGGCTACGATGAATGATTATTTGATCATAATCATCTTTCTAGTAGCAGTATAATCTCCGGATTCTAATCTATAGTACAATACTCCTGCTACATTGAGTTCCTTATTAGAAATCTCAAGTTTATTGTATCCGGTATTTCCATATTCATTATATACTTTTACGATTTTTCCTGTAACATCGTAAATTGTCATTGTGTAATCTGAAGCTTTAGGAAGATCAAATCCAATTACTGTTTTATTTGCAAATGGGTTTGGTTCATTTTGATACAATGTATACACATTATCTTCATTTCTAAATTCAAGTGATATAGAATTAACTTCTAGGTCTGAACCTGTGTATGCTTCTGCTCTTGCAATTTTATCACTGATATTCAAGATACCTTTAAGACTATTATTGGCACTTGCTTTAATTGTGATAGTGAACAAGACTTCTCCGTCTTTTACATTTGCCCCTTGCGCATTGTCCCAACTTAATACCAATTGATTGTTTACCAAATTAGCATTAGATTTATCTACATTAATAGCTCCGGGTGTAATATCTTCGATATCAGAGTTGGATATATCCATAGTAAATTGAAGACCATACACATTGTTGAAGTCTTTGGCATAGAATGGTATTTCCACCATTTCATTCTCAGTTGTTTTCACATTGTCAAGCACTAGTTTGACAGTATTTGCACTTCTACTTTCAAGTTTGTTTGCGCTACCGTTTATATCTCCAATTTTTAGAGCTTTAAAGTCTAAATTGGTAATACTGGCATTGTTTACAGTTATCTTCTTTTTACTTGCATTCTCTAACTCAGCATAAGCTTTCTTAGGATTAGTAAATTGATAATCTGAGGATATCGCAACCCAAGAGTTATTTTTGAACTCTGTTGTTTTTCCTAAAATCAATTTTCTCAATTGCAATATATCTGAAGCAGTTACAGAACCACTCTTATTAACATCAGCTGCTATCAAATGATAAGGATCAGTAATATCTTTGATTCCCAACAAATGTTTTTGAATCAATACTATATCCAAAGTTGTAATTCCATTTAAATAATCTATATCTCTTGCTCCGGAAATAGTATAATTATCGTCTCCTAAGCTAAAAGTAAATACACCATTTTCATTTGTCATTACATCACTCTTGTTCTCAGTACTTGTAGCAGTCATTTTCATTCCCTTAAATAACTCTCCATCCATTGTTACTGTACCTGATACTAAAGGATGAGGATCAGTAGCACAGTGATTGAAATTAATCTCTACACTTGCAAAGTCATAATTTCCATCATCACATGAATTATTGTTAGCAAATACATCCCAAACATATACTTGGATTGTTTTTGTGTAATTTGCATTTTGCACATAATCACACAAATATCTTCTCTGTGAAGTATGGCTTGCTGCAATCCATGCATCGGCATCACCGTTTGCATATGCTGCAAAAGTACTTATCAAACCGGTTGCAGGATCAAAGAAATTCATGCCGTATTGACTCAATTGGTGTTCCCATTTCAATGGCTCAATTTCAAACTTTGGCAAAAATGGTGAAAAGGTAAAATACAATCCTGTTTTAGGTGTACAGTTATCGTAAGATGATAAACATCCGTTACCACAACCACCTTTGTCAAAAGATCTCGCTGTCAATTCTACCATACCATTTGTCATAACTGCTGTTGCCAAATCAACTAATAATGGAGTAGGTGGCTTCTTATCAGCTACTGTAAAGAATTGATTCTTGCTTGTTGCGTTACCACAACCATCACCAACTGTCCATGTAACTCTGTAATTACCTACAGGTAGTGGATCAAGCAATACTAGATATGCATCTGCTGTATTATCAAGATTATCTCTATTTTTGTTTCCCTTTACCCCTTGAGCAGGTTTTGGTGTATAATTGTATGAATACTGAATAGTCTCCCAAGTATCCATATTTGTCACGATATATTTCCAGTTAAATTTCTGTGAAACATTACAAGAATCTGTCGCATGAGCAGGTACTTTAAGATCATATGCATAGCAATCTGTCGATGCAAAACATTGATCTTCCACCTGAATCTCAGGAGTCTGAGAATCTGTTACCATCAAAACTTGTGTATATCTGTAATATCCGTCTTCAACAAGATTTTTACAATCAAGTCTTCTTCCAATAATATGATCTACATTGAATTCAGCTCCGGTATTTGCTTCATATACACACCAATCTACAACTGCCCACTCTCTAACAATTTTATAACAAGCACCATCTACAAATCTAAAAGTGTCTTCTTTAACTATTTCCGCTGTAACTACATTACATGGATTTTCGTCCCAAGATGGCTCTCCTCCATCGCTTAATTCATTAGAGCAATCTGCTCTCACATCTCTTGGGAAAACGATTGAACAAGGATCAAAAGGTTCTGCTGATTCAACTGTAATTCTCTGTCTACATGTAGTTGTTTTACTACACCCGGTAGCAGTCCAAGTTCTTACTATTCTTGCTCCGCATACACCCAAATCTCTTCTATCTGAATACTGCAATTCATATCCGCAAACGCTTATCACATTTGGTTTAAGTTTTGTGTTTACATCAGGATCTAAACTTTCTTCACAAGTAACTGAAACAGGTGGACAATCCAATACTGGTGGAATCTTACATTCTAGATTAACTATACTCCAACAGTCATTATAGTGACCATATAAATCACCATTTTCTCTCATTCTGTATGGATCAACAGGTCCATTGCCAGGATCTTGATCAAATACTCTTAATGATACCATCACACCATTACCGACATCTTCACAACAGAAAAATACTTCATCATCATACCATACATCAATTGCTTGGGTTGCTGGTTTGTCATCTCCGTTAAGATCTGAACACCCTCCGTCATAATCCAAATCATCATTTACTCTCAATACTTTGAAGTAAACAGGATTACAATTATCAAATGATCCTGAATCAAAACTATGTGCAAATACTTTTGCATTTCCCATAGCTGTAATACTCACTTGCTTGTGTTGCTCACATACAGGAATTGGTGGTACTCCATCAAATACTGTAACATTCACACAACTCACATCTTCATTTCCGCAATCATCAGATACGTGGTAACATATTTTGTAATCTCCCAATGGTAAATTGTTAACAAACCAATTTTCACCTGCATCAACTACACCATTATGATTTGCATCACCAACTACTATACCTTCAGTTGAAGTAACCCACCATACAGGATTTGAATCACAGTTATCATTCAAATGATGTAGAGGAGGTACCGGTACATTAGCATTACATTCATAAGCTTTTGTTTTAGCTGTAATATCAATAGGATCTAGGAAGGTAGGTGCTGTAGTATCTGTAATCCTTATGATCTGTGTATTTTCATAAACTATACCTGTACAATCGTCTACCAAAGTCCAATATCTCAATATTTTTGTTCCACAAGGCACTCCATCAGCCTTTGTATATACTCTATCTGTATAAAACACTTCTATCGTACCACAAGCATTGTTGTAGCCACTTGGATAACCTGTATAAGTAGGACTTGGGTTTCCGGCTGCATCTACTAAATATCCTGCACTACATTCTATCATATCATGATTTCCGGGAAGACCATCCCAGTTTCTAGGCCATTCAAGATTGTTGATATCAACTCCCTTAAAGAAGTAGTCTGATGTACATGTTGCTGTCATGCCTGCATTATCTGTTGCAGTGTACACCCTTTTTACAATGTATGTTCCACAATCAGGACCATCCTCAACGGTCTGAGTCCATGTTAGTGTTGCACTACAATTATCGCTTGCTGTTGCAAGAGGAAAATTATAGTTCACCCCTTCTTCAAAGCATCCTCCATAAACACATTCAGAATTGTAAAATGCTTCTGCCATCGTCACATCAGCTCCTTGAGGTGTAGCTATACTAAAAACATAGTTTCCTTCATAATCAGCATCCAAATCGGATAATACTACATAATAAGTAGTAGCTGTATTCAAAGCAACGCTTCCGTCATATGCTCCTTGGTTATCTTCGTCAAATTGACCGATAATATGTGGCACCAAATCTGCGCAAGAACTGTTTGCATCAAATTCTTGATCCAACACCCCTATTAATAACTTGTGGTTATCATCACTACCGGTAAATGTATAAATACCTGGAGATGTTACAGTAATTGCATAAACATCATAATAGTGATTTCCGTTTTCCAAGCCCAATGCTGCTGCCAATGCAGCACAATCGGCAGGTATCTCTGCTGACTCATCGGTAGCAGAAAATGATTCTGCAAATGGACTGGTAAATACCGATCCTTTCGGTAATGCTCCTCCTTCAGGACACTCGCACTCTACGGTTGGAGGCAATTTGTCCAATACGATAATCCTTCCCCAACAGTTGTTTCCTGTTGCTGTTTCAAATATACCAACAATGTAATTCCCCGGTTTTACGGGATTTGCTACTGTCCCTGGAGAATTTATCGGGTTTGGCATTGTGTTATAAATTCTGACTTCGTAAGCACTATAGTCAGCATACGTTCCTTCCAAGATCATATCAGGATCTATCAATGCTGCACATTGATCATCAACTGAAACTTGGACATTCTTATTACAAGCCATTGAACCTTGCCCTACAGCAAAGTTTATGGTCAATGCAAAAGAAAATAATAATAATAATTTTTTCATAAAACTGAGTTTTTGGGTTAAAAAAATTCTAAATTTTTAATTCATTTTTGTTCATTAAATAAAAGGATAATTTCGTTTTCCTTTTTTTGTATTACACATAAGTCTAGTATTCTGAAAAAGTCCTTTGACTTATCCAATCATTCGCTAAATATCCAGAAAAGTGATTCTATCCATCAACACTATCTTCGATACAAGATTATAGTGCTATATAATATCTAAATGTAGTATTTGCGCTTTCAATCACATAAGTAATAAACACAAACTCGGATTTGACTAATTGTCTTGTTTGTAAATATACATACATAGACAACCCGATTAAAAATTAATAGGTCTTAACTTCTATTCGGTAAATTTTATTTTTAATATTTTCATATTTTCGAGTTTTTGGTTAATAAATTATGTCATCGGTTACTAAAATCAAAAGCCTCTTATACCTCTATATTGTAAAATTGAGTAAAACAAATAAAAGTATTTTTTGCGCTTCTGTTTTACAAATGTATACAAACCATTATTACCAACAAAATCAAAAATTCGGTATTTATTAATTATAAAAAAAAATGAATATCTAGAGATTATTCAGACCAATATATTATAT
>JALVAD010000189.1 GCA_027011385.1 Saprospiraceae bacterium
TCAATAATGTTTGATATATGATTTTTTTTGATTTTTCATTTTACTATATTGCTTTGATGAATGAAGTATATAGTTAAGTTAAATTCTCTGTGAAATGACATTTAATGATTCAACAGTCGCTCTTAGGAAAGAAAGAGTAAATTTTGGCAAAATTAAAATGCCTGTAGAGTATCCAGATCTATTATCTATTCAATTAGATTCTTTTAAGGATTTCTTCCAAATGGATACTACCCATGAAGATATTGTAAACGAAAAATTATATCAAGTATTTCAGGATCATTTTCCTGTTAGTGATGCTCGAAATATATTTTTACTAGAGTTTTTAAGCTACAAAATAAATCCTCCTAGATATAGCATAGAGGAATGTATGCAAAGAGGATTAACTTATAGTGTTCCTTTGAGAGCTAAGCTGAGATTGTCTTGTAATGATGAAGAACATGTGGATTTTGAGACAATAGAGCAGGATGTTTTCTTAGGAAATGTTCCCTATATGACACCAAAAGGATCATTTATCATTAATGGTGCTGAGAGAGTAGTTGTATCTCAGTTGCACCGTTCTCCTGGTGTGTTTTTTAGCCAGAATTTCCATCCAAATGGAACGAAGATATTTTCAGCTAGAGTAATTCCTTTTAGAGGAGCCTGGATGGAATTTGCTACAGATATCAATATGGTAATGTATGCTTATATTGATAGAAAGAAAAAACTTCCTGTAACTATTTTACTTAGAGCTCTTGGATTCAATTCTGATAAAGAAATTTTGGATATATTTGAATTAGTGGAAGAAGTAAAAGCTGATGAAAATAACTTCAAAGCTGCAATTGGCAAAAAATTAGCTGCTAGAGTTTTAAAAAAATGGATTGAAGACTTTGTGGACGAAGATACAGGAGAATTGATTTCTCTTGAAAGAAATGAAATAATCCTAGAAAGAAATACGATTATAGATGAAGAAAATATCAAGTTGATTATCGACAGTAATGTTGAAAACATTATTGTACAGAAAGAAAATCTAGACTTGGATTATTCAGTGATTTATAATACTTTGCAAAAAGATCCTACTAATTCTGAGCTTGAGGCAGTTGCTTATATCTATCGTCAACTTAGGGGAACAGAGCCACCGGATGAAGAGACTGCTCGCGGTATCATTGATAAAATGTTCTTTTCTGAGAGCAGATATGATTTAGGAGGTGTAGGAAGATATAAAATAAATAGAAAATTAAATTTGGATATTTCTGATGATGTAAAAGTCCTTACAAAAGATGACTTTATGGAAATCATTAAATATCTAATCAATATAATAAATGATAAGGCTGAGCTTGATGATATAGATCATTTGAGCAATAGACGTATTAGGACAGTAGGAGAGCAATTGTATTCTCAATTCAGTGTTGGACTTGCAAGGTTAGCGAGAACGATTAGGGAGAGGATGAATGTAAGAGATAATGAAGTATTTACTCCAACTGATTTGATTAATGCTAGAACTCTATCTTCAGTTATTAATTCATTTTTTGGTACAAGTCAATTGTCTCAATTTATGGATCAAACAAATCCCTTAGCTGAGATTACTCACAAAAGGCGTATTTCAGCTTTAGGTCCTGGTGGATTATCTAGAGAAAGAGCCGGGTTTGAGGTTAGGGACGTTCATTATTCTCACTATGGTCGTTTGTGTACTATAGAGACACCGGAGGGACCTAATATCGGTTTGATTTCTACATTGGCTGTTCATGCTAAGGTTAATCAAATGGGATTTTTAGAAACTCCCTATCGTGAGGTTATTGATGGTAAAGTTGTGCTTGACAAAAGTTCTGAATATCTATCAGCTGCTGATGAAGATTATAAGAAGATTGCGCAGGCAAATACGCTATTGGATGATGAAGGAAATATAATCTCAGAAAAAGTTGCAGCAAGAGAGCATGGAGATTTTCCTATTCTTGATATTCATGAGGTGGAATACATTGATGTTGCACCAAATCAGATTACCGGAGTTTCAGCTTCATTAATTCCTTTTCTTGAGAATGATGATGCTAACAGAGCTTTGATGGGATCTAATATGCAGAGACAAGCAATTCCTTTGATTAAACCTGCCTCACCTATTGTTGGAACCGGAGTTGAAAAACTTGTAGCTCAAGATTCTAAATTGCTTATCAATGCTGAGAATGCAGGTGTTGTTGAATACGTGGATTCTGAAAAAGTGATTATTAAGTATGATAGATCTGAAGATGAAGAGAAGGTTTCAATAGACAGTAATATAAAAACTTATGATTTAACAAAGTTCTTAAGAACGAATCAAGGAACATGTATCAACTTAAAACCTTTGGTTGTCAAAGGTCAGCGAGTTGCAAAAGGTCAGCTTCTATGTGATGGGTATGCGACGGAGAAAGGAGAGTTGGCTTTGGGACAAAATATGATGGTTGCTTTTATGCCTTGGAAAGGGTATAATTTTGAGGATGCGATTGTTATTTCAGAAAGGGTAGTTAGAGAAGATGTGTTTACTTCTATTCATATTGAGAATTATGAACTTGAAGTAAGAGATACAAAATTGGGAGAGGAAGAATTGACCAGTGATATTCCTAATGTTAGTGAAGAAGCTACAAAAGATCTCGATGAGAATGGAGTAATCAGAGTTGGAGCTTGGGTTAAAGGTGGAGATATATTGATTGGTAAGATTACTCCAAAAGGTGAATCTGACCCTACTCCTGAAGAAAAACTACTTAGAGCTATTTTTGGTGATAAAGCCGGTGACGTAAAAGATGCCTCACTAAAAGCTTCACCATCTACAAAAGGAGTTATTATTGGTAAAAGACTTTTTTCAAGAGCGAAAAAGGACAAATATCAAAAACTTAGAGAAAAAGATTTGATCGAAAATCTTGATGCAAAGCATTCTGTTGAGATTAATGAGTTGAATACTCTTTTGATAGATAAATTAATGAAACTTCTTGAAGGAGAGATTTCAGAAGGAATCGAAAATACATATGGTCAGGAAGTAATACCAAAAGGCTCTAAGTTTACAAGATCAATATTTAAGGATATCGATTTTAGTACGATTAGATACAACAATTGGACAGGGGATGAACATAAAGATAAACTTGTAGCGAAATTGTTGCACAACCATGCACTTAGAACCAATGAGATGATTGGAAAATACAAAAGAGAGGTATTTAATATAAATATCGGGGATGAACTTCCTGTAGGTGTATTGAAATTGGCAAAGGTTTATTTGGTCAAAAAGAGGAAACTGCAGGTGGGAGATAAACTAGCTGGTCGACATGGAAATAAAGGTATTGTTGCAAAAATCGTAAGACACGAGGATATGCCATTTTTAGAGGATGGAACTCCAGTTGATATAGTTCTTAACCCACTTGGTGTACCATCAAGGATGAATATCGGGCAGATATTTGAAACAGTTCTTGGATGGGCTGGAAAGAAAATGGGAGTTAAGTATGCTTCACCTATTTTTGATGGAGCGAAGATTGGAGAGATTGAGCAAAAGATTTCAGAGGCTGGTTTGCCTTCTTTAGGGCAGACTTATTTGTATGATGGAGAAACAGGTGACAGATTTCATCAGAAAGCAACTGTTGGAGTTATCTATATGATCAAATTGAACCATATGGTTGAAGATAAGATGCATGCTAGATCTATCGGACCATACTCTTTGATTACACAACAGCCTCTTGGAGGTAAGGCACAGTTTGGTGGACAGAGACTTGGAGAAATGGAAGTTTGGGCACTGGAAGCATTTGGGGCAACTCATATCTTGCGAGAGATGTTAACCATCAAATCAGATGATATTAAGGGTAGGGCTAAAGCATACGAAGCGATTGTAAAAGGGAATCCACTTCCTACTCCAAATATCCCTGAGTCATTTAATGTACTTGTACATGAACTGAAAGGGTTAGCACTTGATTTGAAATTTGATTAGTATTCTATAAAACATATATTATTTAGATATGATAAGAAATAAAAAAGTTGATCAGCAACAAAATAATAATTTTAATTCTATTACCATCAAATTATCTTCTCCTGATGATATTCTGGAAAGATCTTATGGTGAAGTATTAAAGCCTGAAACAATCAACTATCGTTCATACAAGCCTGAAAGAGATGGTTTGTTCTGTGAAAGGATATTTGGACCAGTAAAGGATTTTGAATGTTACTGCGGCAAGTATAAAAGAATTAGATACAAGGGAATCGTTTGCGATAGATGTGGGGTAGAGGTTACTGAAAAGAAAGTAAGAAGAGAGAGAATGGGGCATATCAAACTTGTCGTTCCTGTTGTTCATATATGGTTTTTTAGGTCTTTGCCTAATAAAATTGGATATTTATTAGGGATGTCAACTAAAAATCTTGAATCAATCATTTATTATGAGAAAAATGTTGTGATTCAACCTGGGATAAAAGAAGGTACAGTTCAAAAAGGAGATTTGATTACTGAGGAAGAATATTTTGAGATTTTGGATACATTACCAGAAGACAATCAAAATTTGCCTGATGATGACCCACAAAAGTTTATTGCTAAAATGGGAGCTGAAGGTGTTTATGATATGCTTATGGGAATTAATTTGGATGAGCTTTCATTTGAATTGAGACATAAGGCTGCTACTGAAACTTCTCAACAAAGAAAATCAGAAGCATTAAAAAGATTGAGAATTGTTGAGATATTCAGGGAAGGAATAAAGCATGAAGAAAATAAACCCGAATGGACTATTATTCAATATCTTCCTGTAATACCACCTGAATTAAGACCATTGGTTCCTCTTGATGGGGGCAGATTTGCATCTTCAGACTTAAATGACCTGTATCGGAGAGTTATTATTAGAAATAATAGATTGAAGAGGCTTTTGGAGATTAAAGCCCCTGAAGTAATTTTAAGAAATGAAAAGAGAATGCTTCAAGAAGCGGTTGATTCTCTATTCGATAATTCAAGGAAATCTAGTGCGGTTAAATCACAAGGGGGTAGAGTGCTTAAGTCGTTAAGTGGTGTATTAAAAGGTAAGCAAGGTCGATTTAGACAAAACCTATTAGGTAAAAGGGTTGATTACTCAGGACGTTCTGTAATTGTGGTTGGTCCTGAATTAAAACTACATCAATGCGGTATACCAAAAGGGATGGCAGCAGAATTATTTAAACCTTTTGTGATTAGAAAACTGATTGAAAGAGGCATTGTGAAGACTGTAAAGTCAGCAAAGAAATTAGTAGATAGAAGAGAGCCTGTAATTTGGGAAATACTTGAAAATATATTGAAAGGACATCCTGTAATGCTAAACAGGGCTCCTACATTGCACAGACTCTCTATACAAGCATTTCAGCCTGTTTTGGTTGAAGGTAAAGCGATAAGATTGCATCCATTGGTTTGTGGTGGATTTAACGCGGATTTTGATGGTGACCAAATGGCGGTACACGTTCCTTTGAGCCAAGCAGCTGTACTTGAAGCTCAAATATTGATGCTTTCATCACATAATATGCTTAATCCTCAAAACGGATCACCTGTTACATTGCCTTCACAAGATATGGTCTTGGGACTGTATTATCTAACAAAAGTAAGAAAGTCTACAGAAGAAACAAAAATAAAAGGAGAAGGTCTTACTTTTTACTCTAGTGAGGAAGCTATGATAGCTTATAATGAAAAGCGTGTAGATCTCCATGCTCAAGTTAAAGTAAGGATTAAGGTTGAAGATGAAAATGGAGAAGTCAAGAATGAATTGATGGAAACTACTCTGGGAAGAATTATCTTTAATGAAAAAGTACCTGAAGGAATTCCATTTGTTAATCAATTGCTTACTAAGAAAAACTTGAAGGGAATTATTGCTAGCATTTTGAATAGAAGAAATACTGCGATTGCTTCAGAGTTCCTTGACAATATTAAAGAGTTAGGATTCTATTGGGCTTATAAAGGAGGTCTATCTTTTAACTTGGGAGATTTGATTACTCCTTCTATAAAGGAACAAATGTTGGCAGACGCTCAAGAGGAGGTAGATGAAGTTTGGGAGAACTATAATATGGGTTTGATCACAAACAACGAAAGATATAATCAGATTATTGATAAGTGGATGTATGCTGATAATAGTATTACAGAAAATTTATTAAAGGAATTATCAGAACATAAAGCAGGCTTTAATTCTGTGTATATGATGCTTGATTCCGGTGCAAGGGGATCAAAACAACAGATTAAACAGCTTGCAGGATTGAGGGGATTGATGGCTAAACCTAGAAAATCAGGAGATACAGGTGGAGCGATTATTGAGAATCCAATTCTTGCTAATTTTATAGATGGACTATCTGTTTTGGAGTACTTTATTTCTACTCACGGTGCTCGGAAAGGATTGGCGGATACAGCACTTAAAACTGCTGATGCCGGTTATCTTACAAGAAGATTGGTCGATGTATCTCAAGATGTAATCATTAAGGAAGAAGATTGTAATACACTTAGAGGAATTAAAGTTGAAGCTTTATACGATAATGATAATCTAATAGAACCATTGTCAAAAAGAATTATAGGTAGATATTGTCTTAATGATATCTTTCATCCTGTTTCAGATGAATTGATTTTGGAAGCAGGGGGATATATTTCCGATGAAATTGGAAATTATATCGAAGACGAAGGAATCGAAAGTGTTACAATTAGATCGGTATTGACTTGTGAGTCAAAATTGGGAGTTTGTAAGAAATGCTATGGTAAGAACCTTGCCAGCGGAAGAATTTCAGAAGTCGGAGATACTGTTGGTATTCTTGCAGCACAATCCATTGGAGAGCCTGGAACTCAGCTTACTTTGCGTACATTCCACGTTGGGGGTATCGCTTCAGTTTCAAAGACAGAGTCTGCAATTATTTCTAAATTTGATGGTAAACTGATTTTGGATAATATTAAAGTCATTGAGACAGAAGAAAATGGAGAGACAATTTCTGTTGTTATTTCCAGATCAGGAGAGATGGAAATCGTTGATCAAGAAACAGGAAAAATATTTACTTCTAAATATATACCTTATGGATCAATTTTACGTAAAAAAGATGGTGATATATTGACCAAGGGTGATACGATTTGTGAGTGGGATCCTTTTAATGCCACAATAATCAATGAATTTGATGGTATCGTTGAGTATGTTGATATCATTGAGGGCGTTAACTATAGTTCTGAAAGAGATGATCAAACAGGACACATAGAGAAAATCGTTATCGAATCAAAAGATAAAAAGAAGATTCCTACTATTAGAATAATTAATTCAATGGGAGAGGAGTTAAAGTTGTATAACTTGCCTGTAAGAGCTATTATTTCTGTTGAAAACGGAGATGAGATAAAAGCGGGGAAATTGATTGCTAAGATTCCTAGAAAGTTAGGACAGATTCAGGATATTACCGGAGGTCTTCCTAGGGTTACGGAATTATTTGAAGCAAGAAATCCTTCAAATCCTGCAATCATTAGTGAGATTGATGGTATCGTATCATTTGGTAAAATCAAAAGAGGTAAAAGAGAGATTAAGGTTGTAGATGAGAAAACAGGACAAAAGAGTAAATATCTTATAGGCTTATCCAAGCATATTCTTGTGCAAGATGGTGATTTTGTAAGAGCAGGAACTCCTTTGTGTGATGGACCAATCACCCCTAGAGATATTTTGAATATTAAAGGACAATATGAAGTTCAAAAATACTTATTGAACGGTGTTCAGGAAGTATATAGATCTCAAGGAATCGACATAAACGATAAGCATATTGAGGTAATAGTGAGACAAATGATGAGGCATGTAGAGGTTATTGATCCGGGAGATACAAGTCTATTGGAAAAAGAGGTTGTTGAGAAAATGGTATTTCTCAGTAAAAACGAATGGATTCACAATAAGAAAGTAATTACAAATGTAGGTGGAAGCGAAGTCCTTAAATTAGGTCAGATTGTTACAGATAGAGAGATTAGAGAAGAAAATTCATATTTGAAGAGAAATGACAAAAAGACCGTTAAGTTTAGAGATGCTATTTTTGCTACAAGTAGACCTGTATTGCTGGGAATTACTAAGGCTTCTTTGAATACCTATAGTTGGATTTCCGCGGCTTCATTCCAGGAAACGACAAAAGTGTTGAGTGAGGCATCATTTGGAGCTAAGAAAGATTATTTGATTGGACTAAAAGAGAACGTAATCGTTGGTAAGAAAATACCTGCAGGTACGGGAATGCGAAAATATGATAAGTTGTTTGTTAATCTTAAAGAAGAAGACGAGGTAGTCGAAGAAGAAGTGTTAGAAATAGAAGCAAGTGAAGATAAATAGTATTTGATAAATAATTAATTTTTACGACAAAAAAAAAGAGGCTACTTCAAAGTTAGCCTCTTTTTTTTCTATTCTACAATCTATATTTTAATAAATGATTTGGTGATTTTTCTTTCTTTAGTTTCAATAACTATTTTGTATATGCCCGTTTTTAAATCTTTTATGTTAATTTTTTTTATATAATAAGTTGAGATGATTTTTTTGCCCACCATTGAATAAATTGCTATAGACTTAATATCGCTACCGGCATTATCCACAAATAAGTAATCAGTTGCTGGATTTGGATAGACTTTGATATTATCAAGGTCTATAATTGAAGTTCCTGATACTTTTTCGATATCAGCCTTGTACCTTGGAAGAATTTGATATCCTTCGGTATATGGTACACTACTATCAAATTGTCCTCCTATACCTGTAAGATTAAAAGTGTAATCGGGAGCAACTGAAGTTGATAAATCCACATCATTATCGATTCGCATTACAAATTCATCAGTTCCATTAGTGACTGTGACGCTAAAACCGCTACCATCTGCTTTCCATTGACTCAAATCTTTTATTTTTAGATTCATGATTGAAACTAACTGTGACTCTGTTTCTTCCCCTAGTTTATTGACATTTTGAGGATTGTAAAGTGTGTGATCAGAACTAATAAGAATGACTGTATCCGGTTTTATTTGTAATAATCCGTTATATTGACCAATTATTCCTTTTATACTTACATAATCTCCTTCATTGACAGTATATCCAAATTTTTTGGAGAAGCTGAATACACCTATCCCATCATTTAGATCATCTATAATGGTGAATTGTAATCCACTAGGTCTTAGATTTACCCCATAGACTAAACCCCTTAATTCGCAATTAGTTCCTACGGATATTCCTTTGCCTTCATCGTCAATTTGGGTAACTTCATTGATTTTTTTAATAGGATAATTATCACCGGAATATGGATTAATGTCTTCAATGTATCTTGGTAATAATTGATATCCATCAAAATAAGGAGCGTTTTTGTCATATTGACCTCCTAAACCTGTAATATTAAATAAACCGACAGGATGTGGCTTACCAAAAATATCAGTATCCGAATCTATTCTTAAGCTAAATGTATCTTTGGAATTAGCAACTTTTACATTAAAACCTGAACCGGAATTTGTCCATTTGGTATAATCAACAAGTTTTACATTCTCAATAGTTATTAAGTCTCCTTCAGTAGATTCATCCAATTTTGTCACTATATTTGCAGGTGATAGTACACTGTCTGTTTTTATTAAAATAATAGAATCTAGTCTGACTTGCGTAAGACCTTTGAATTGATTCAGTTTTCCCCAAAGTTTGACTTTGTCTCCCTCGTGAAGATTGTATCCAAAATTGCGATCATGGCTATAAGTCCATATACCCTTATTATTATCGTCTTTTATTACAAACTGAAGCCCGGCAGGGTTAAAATTTATACCATAAACAGTACCTGTGATAAACGGGTTGTAATATTTGTTAACGATTTCTCCCGATGTATTGATTTTTTTCAATGTGTCCATATCAGAAGAGCAATAATTGAGATAACCTGGATTTGCATGAATTTTATTTCCTTTGTAATTGAATCCTGCATAAACAGGGGATGCTTGCCAATTATTTCCATTATTATTATCAGAGCGGTTATCGCAAAGTGAAAGTGAATATCCAAGACCATCTGCCTTATTTGACCAATCGCCATCTTCAAAATACTCCACTTTATCAATGATATTATTTGCATTGTCATAAATAGTGATCGTATCTGCCTTGTTATTTAGACCTCCTTGTCCCCACGAATCAGCATTGATGTTAAAATATTTTTTTATTAGATTTGGATATTTTGCAATAACAAAAGTATTATAAGGGCGAAGAGTAAATTTTGGGAAATTAAAATCAATAGTATTACTTTTCAAAACTAAACCGCCTAATTCAATGGAATCAGCACTATTATTTAGTATTTCAATAAACTCTAAGCTGTCTTGTCCAACACCATCATTGTACATTATCTCATTTATTACGAGGGAAAATTTTTGTTCTTCACTATCACATGATACCGAATTTGCTTTTCCCGGAGTTCCTAACATATCTGTACCATTTACCGTAGTATTGAGTGATGCCTCAGAAGCTTTCCAATATTTGGCATTTGAATTGTCCTTATTAAAATCGCATAATTCAAGAGAAGGTCCATTTCCGTCAGGAGTACTTACCCAATTACCTCCATCATCAAATTTTACGGAATCAATAGTTGTACCCATGCTATCAGTCAGGACAATGGCTTCTCCGCTATTTTTTAAACCTCCACTATTCCATATGATTGCACCGACACCTAAATTAGTGATTACAGTACTATCTTTTGCTAGAAGAAGATATGATTGAGGAGGGAATAAATACGAGTTGAATATGTGTTTTATTCCTTTTGAAAATTGGAATCCTTCAATATTAATCGTATCATCTGATATATTATAAAGCTCTAAGTACTCATAAAGGTCATCCTGATCAGGAGAGTTGTAATTAATCTCGGTTATTACTATTTGGGAATGTATTTTACTAATAGAAAATACTATCATCGCTAAAATAAGTAATTTTTTCATAATCAATATTTTTTTAAAATTATATG
>JALVAD010000190.1 GCA_027011385.1 Saprospiraceae bacterium
TATCCTTAACTGAAGTTGATTCTCCAACTCTATTAAAAACGCAATATCCTCTCAATGATAAATCATCTTCATCTATTACTTCAGACAAGGTGTATATACCATACATACATATAGTATCTTGACCAATTTGAGACATATTATATCCAAAAGATTGCTTATACCAAGATGAAGACTTATATTCACCTGTATTTTTATCCAATCTAAAAAAATACAAAGCCCTCTTTCCCAGATATGGGAACTCAATTCCTTGTATTTCCACTCCTAATCTATTACTATTAATATCATCACCAAGATACATCACATCATCTCCACTAATTAGAATACTTCCATGGTATAGTCTACCGTTTTTCATCCATGTTTTCCATAAAAGTTTACCTTTAGTGCCCAATTTTACAAAATATGTCATAAAAATTTCATCACTATTATCATATAGCAATTCATCGCCATAATATATTTTTCTTGCTTTTGTTATAATCTCTACATATATATTTCCTTCTTTATCACTATTGAATTTATGAGCATAAACAAAACGGTCATTTGACTGAAATGCATTTATGAAAACCATTTCTCCCTCCTTGGTTAACTTATAGATAACGGAATTCTCGTTAAATGATATCACTTGATTGTCTGTCAAACCATACATATCAAAAGTATCTTGACCTATAATATACCCTTTACCTTGAAATGTTGCTATATATAATACATCTCCATTATCTTCTACCACCGTGCCTAGTACTTTATTATAATCACTTGAACCGGCAACTCCTTTATACAATACACTATCTTTTTTAGTATCAATAATTAAATTGAATAATGCAGGCTCATAATATTGTCCAAACAAACCTTCAAGCGTATCTCCTGCTATTGCATAATTATACTTACCCGAAAAATATCCTCCAATATATAGTATAGAATTTTGAATCCCGACCTTCTTTAATCCATATCCTTCATTAACAAATATCGGCTTTACTTTCAGGTCTTCATCTACACTATATACCTTAAAACTATCCATTTCTTCTTCATTTTCATATACTACCCCGAAGCACAATTTGTCTCCACTAGTAGATACTGTCTTTAGCTCATAGTTAAATAGTGTATCGGTAACACTATACCCTATATAATTATTTGCATTATCTATTTTGATGATTATCACACCACCTACATCTTCTGTAGTATTACTCTCCAGAATAACCTCTTCATCATATAGTACATCTACATTTCTAGCATAACTTCTTACTATATACTTATAGTCTCCATATTGCCATATCTTGGATTCCCAAGTGCCACTTCCTGTCAATAATGTCTTTAAATTCACATTGGTTTGTGCCTGAATATTGACATTGGATAAGAAAACTATAAACAAAGCTAGGAATAGATTTATAGACAAAATTGAAATGAATTTTACTTTTTTCATATTGAATTATTTTTAAATGATTTTTCCACTAAAAGGATAATGCCGGTTTACCAACCACCAAATATAAGAGTTTTTATCTAAATTTTTTAAATTCAGAGAATTATTATTTATATTTTTTTTGCAATGATTAGTGTTGTAATAAGAATCAATTTAAGGTTTGATGTGTTTTCTTGCAGACAGTATATAGTGCAATTTTGCAAGAGGCAAGATCAAAGAAGCAATGTCAGAGAAGCGAGGTCGGAGACACTCGCTTATCAGGGGCTTATCAGGAAATTTGTATGTCAAATTGGTTGTTTTTTTTCGACTTCTTTTTTATCAATACTTCTCCTGTCATTTCTTCGGGAATCTTCATCCCTACCAGCGAAAGCATTGTTGGTGCGATATCTGCAAGTTTCCCGTTTTTGATACTGTATTGCTGTGCATCTTTTGATATAAATATAAAAGGAACAGGACTCATAGAATGTGCAGTATTAGCTGTGCCGTCAGGATTTATCATATAGTCGGCATTGCCGTGATCTGCGGTAATCAAAAGCATATAATCGTGTTTCAACGCATTTGTCACCAACCTTTGCAAATCTTTATCCACGGTTTCCGCAGCAATTTTTGCGGCTTCAAAATCGCCTGTATGACCGACCATATCACCATTGGCGTAGTTCAATACAATAAGGTCGGGCTCATTGCTGTCTATTTCTTTGATTATGGCATCAGTCACTTCATCTGCACTCATCTGTGGTTTTAGATCATAAGTGGCAACTTTAGGACTGGGGATGAGTATTCTTTTCTCTCCATCGAATTCATCTTCTCTTCCTCCCGAAAAGAAGAATGTGACATGTGCGTATTTTTCTGTTTCGGCAATACGAACTTGTTTTTTACCTGCATCTGAAAATACTTCTCCTATTGTATTTTTGAGGTTATCTTTTGTGAAAAGTACATGGATGCCTTTAAAACTTTCATCATAAGTAGTCATTGTTGCAAAATACAAATCAAGTTTTTCCATATGGTGCTCCGGCATATCTTTTTGGCTTAATACTGTTGTCAATTCTCTTGGTCTATCTGATCTGAAATTGAAGAATAATACTGCATCGCCATTTTCGATACTCCCTATGGGGTCACCGCTACCATCGACCATTACTATTGGCTTCATAAATTCATCTGTCACATCTTCATTATAGGATTTATTTATAGCGAACATTGGATTTCTAGCTTCTTCTCCTTCGGCTAAGACCATGGCATCATAGGCTTTTTTCACTCTATCCCATCTTTTGTCCCTATCCATTGCGTAAAACCTACCTGAAATAGTTGATATTTTGACATTGGGCTTATCATCGATAAAATGCATCAATTTTTGTATGAAATCCTTACCGCTTTTAGGGTCAGTATCCCGTCCGTCCATAAATGCATGTATATATACCTTTATACCGTGCGAATTAAATATATCGATTAATGCTTCAAGGTGATTAATGTGGGAATGGATACCTCCATCTGACAAAAGTCCCATCAAATGAATAGGCTTATCATTTTCTTTAGCGTAATTAATCAGGTTTTGAACTTCCTGATTGGATTCCAATAAATTATCTTCGATTGTTTTATTGATTTTCACCAAATCCTGATAGACTATTCTACCTGCACCGATATTCATATGTCCTACTTCAGAATTTCCCATTTGTCCTTCCGGAAGTCCGACTTGTTCACCATAAGTTACGAGCTCGGAATTTGGGTAATTCTCCAAAGCATTATCCATAAAAGGAGTATTTGCCTGTTTTAGTGCATCGATATTTGGATTTGGACCTTTCCCCCATCCATCAAGTATGATTAGTGCTATTTTTTTATTGTTTTCCATTGCTTTATTTTAGGTTTAGTATAATTCATTTTTTCGCATTACCCATCCATTGCCTCCTATTGAAATACTTCGATGATTTCACTGGATAAATCTAACTCCTAAAGGAGAATAAACCCGCAGCGCAAAAAAATGAACTACGCCTTTTAGATTGTTATACTTATACCAAATGAAAACCAAAATGCCCGATAAATTCGTTATCTTTTTACGTTCTGCTGCTTTTAAAATTATTTCCATAACTATGGTTTCCGCCTAAGCGGAACGGGTAATGCAAAGAATTTTAAATTTGAATAACAAAAAAATATTTAGAATTTATTCAGTACATTTTGATATTCAATTGGTATTACAAAATACTAACATCTCTTGTTAATAATTGTTGAAATGAATTGATAAATAGTGTTTGTTTTCTTTGCTAAGCTGCCCTCTAACTCCCTGTTTCTTCACTCTGTTTCGAAACCGGGAGAACCCCAACCCAAATTTCACAGTCCAAATGATATAATTACACCTTTATTTTTTCAAAGATAATTGGATTCTCTTTCTATCCAGATCAATACTGATTACCCTAGCAGTCACTTCTTGATTGATAGAAACTATTTCTGCGGGATCGCTTACAAATTTATCCGCCATTTCAGATATATGTATCAAACCATTCTCTTTAATTCCTATATTGACAAAAGCACCGAAATTAGTTACATTTGTCACCTTACCTTTGATGCTCATACCTACTTCCAAATCTTCAATAGTCTTTACTTTTTCATCAAAACTAAATACCGATGCCTTTCCTCTTGGATCCAATCCCGGTTTTTCCAGTTCTTTGATAATATCTTTGAGGGTTGGAATGCCGATTTCATCTGTTATGTATTTATGCAAATCAATTTTCTTTAGGATGGCTATATTTGATTGAAGTTTATCTATCGAAATGCTGAGGTCTTTTGCAATTGATTTAACTATGCCGTAATGCTCCGGGTGTACTGCTGTATTATCCAATGGATTTTTTGCTCCTCTTATTCTTAAAAAACCTGCTGCTTGCTGAAAGGCTTTTCCTCCGAGCCTTGGCACTTTTTTCAATTGCGTTCTACTTTCTATTTTTCCGATTTCCGAACGCATTTTAACGATATTTTTAGCCAATACAGGACCAAGACCGGAAACATATGCCAATAAATGCTCTGAAGCTGTATTGAGATTTACTCCAACTGAATTAACTGCTCCTACTACCGTTCTATCCAATTTGTCCTTCAATAGCTTTTGATTTACATCATATTGATATTGTCCGACGCCAATCGATTTTGGGTCTAGCTTTACTAGTTCTGCCAATGGATCCATCAGTCTTCTTCCGATTGAAACCGCTCCTCTGACTGTGATATCTTTATCAGGAAACTCTTCTCTTGCAATCTTAGATGCAGAATAAATAGAAGCACCATCTTCATTGACATAAAACAAATTGATATTGGAATCCAATTTTAGACTTTGAAGCCAATTCATAGTTTCCCTGCCGGCAGTTCCGTCTCCGATGGCTATTACCTCAATTTTATACTCGTAAATCAAACTCAAAATAATATCTTCTGCCTCATACTTTTTGTTTTGTGGAGGATGAGGATAAATGACCGATTCTTTCATCAAATCTCCATTGGAATCAAGACAAACAACTTTGCATCCTGTCCTGAAACCAGGGTCTATCGCCAATGTTCTTTTTTGACCTACCGGTGGAGCAAGCAATAATTGACTAAGATTTCTTTCAAATACCTCTATCGCTTCCCTGTCCGCTATATCCTTGTATTTTGTCCTCATCTCCGTCTCGATACTTGGTGCTATCAATCTGTTGTAGCTGTCTTCGATTACTTTTTTCATTAATCCGGCTACTGTACTGTTCCTTTTTATCAGTCTTCGGCTCAATTTTTCAAGCAATAATTCCTCTTCGACAACAAACTTCAATCTGAGAAACTTTTCTTTTTCACCTCTGAGAACAGCCAATAATCTATGTGATGGCATTAGCCTCAATTTTTCGCTATAATCAAAATAATCCTTGTATTTTTGAGCTTCCTTTATTTTTGTTTTTATCAGCTTTGACTGCAAAAAAGCATATTTATCGTATTCGTTTCTGACAATAGCTCTGATATCGGTATCTTCACTGATTAATTCTGCCACAATATCCATTGCTCCTGCGATAGCATCTTCCACAGATTCCACTTTATCATTGAGAAAGCTTTTTGCATATCCTCTGATATCCTTATGTCTCTGCAAAAATAGTTCGTTAGCCAATGACTCCAGCCCTTTATCCCTGGCTTTAGCAGCTCTGGTTTTATTACTTCTTTTGAAAGGTAAATACAAATCTTCTATTTCGACAGAATCAAATGAATTTTCTATTTTTTTCTTCAATTCAGGAGTTAAATTGCCTTGCTCTTCTATTGATTTCAGGATGAATTCTTTTCGCTTAACAAGCTCTTTTAGATCATTATATTTCTCGTCAATTTCATTTATAACTTGTTCGTCCATTGAACCTGTCATCTCTTTTCTATATCTGGCGATAAATGGAATTGTAGCTCCTTCATCAAAAAGTCTCAATACATTAATTACCTTGTTTTGTGGTAATGAAAGCGATTTTGATATTAATTCGGAATATGTATTTAGCATTTAATATTTTATTAGATTCAATCCCAATAAACGTAAATAAAAATATGAAGTTGCTTAATCGATGTAATTTTTTTTTGTAAAAAGATCTCCCCAGTTGACTAATCTCAACTAAAAATTTGATATTAATCAATAAGATAAATTTTCTGTGCAATTATATTATATCGACCTTTACATCCAAGTAAATAGTAAAGGCAAATGAAAACAACAAGAAGGGAATTTATTAAGGTTTCATCGTTGGGATTGGGCGGTGTTGCTTTAGCCGGAGGAGGTTTTTCTCTATCAAAGTTATTTGGAGAAAGCAAGCATCAAGGTTTGGATATGAGCAAACTTAAAAGGTATCCGACTTATTGTGATGTCTGCTTCTGGAAATGTGCAGCTTGGACTTATGTCAATGATAAAAATGAGATAAAAAAGGTTGCCGGAAATGAATTGGATACTCATTGCAGGGGTAGATTGTGTCCACGAGGTACAGGAGGGCTTGGAATGTATTACGATGATGACAGATTGAAAACACCATTGATACGAGTAGAAAAGGACGGAAAACAAACGTTTAGAGAAGCTAGTTGGGAAGAAGCTCTTGATTTGATATCCGGTAAGATGAAAGATATCAAATCAAAGTACGGAGCGGAAAGTTTTGCACTCCTTAAGCACGGATCTCCAGGTAAGCATTTTGAACATTTGTTTAAAGCATTTGGCTCTGATACAATTGCAGAACCTGCTTTTGCTCAATGTAGAGGTCCACGTGCCGTTGGTTTCAAATTGACATTTGGTTCGGCTGTAGGCTCTCCTGAAACTACTGATATTAGAGATTCAAAATGCCTTGTGCTTATAGGGTCTCATATCGGAGAAAATATGCATAATTCTCAAGTACAAGAGGTCTCTGATGCTATTGATAGAGGAATAACAATTATCACAGTTGACCCAAGATTATCAACTATAGCAAATAAATCCAAATTTTGGCTACCGATAAGACCCGCTACTGATATGGCATTGCTTCTTGCTTGGATGCATGTATTGATTTATGAAGAGTTGTACGATAAAAAATATATTGACAAGTACAGTATTGGTTTTGACAAATTGAAAGAGCATGTGCGTAAGTTTACTCCTGAATGGGCTTATCCGATTACTGATATCAAACCAAATCAAATAAGAGAAACAGCAAGAGAAATGGCTAAAGCATCTCCGGCAGTTTTGGTTCATCCGGGACGGCATGTTACCTGGTATGGAGATGATGCTCAGAGATCACGAGCGATAGCTATATTAAATGCTCTCCTTGGTTCGTGGGGTAAAAGAGGAGGATTTTATTTCAGTGAAAAGCTGAAAGTTCCAAAATATCCACATCCTCATTACCCCGAACCAAATTGGGATGCAAAAGACTTAAGCAAAAAATATCCTTTGGCTAAAACAGGTATAACCACTGAGGTGATTAGAGCATCAATCCCTGATGAAAATACCGAACACAAGGTAAAAGCTTGGATGGTTGCAGGCACCAATTTAACACAATCTGTTCCAAATAAAAAGATGACATTAAAAGCTATTGAGGCTTTAGAATTTTTGGTAGTTGTTGATCTGATGCCAATGGAAATAACAGGATACGCTGATGTGATACTACCTGAATGCTCTTATCTGGAAAGATACGATATGATAAGATCTTCCGGTTGGCGAACTCCTTCAATTGCATTGAGAATGCCGGCAGTTGAACCTAGATTTAATTCCAAACCGGCTTGGTGGATGGCAAAACAATTGGGAGAAAAGCTTGGCTTAGGAGATTATTTCAAATACAATGATTACAAAGAAGTCATCGACTGGCAATTAAAACAATTGGGGACTTCCTTGGAAGAAATGAAGCATGTGGGTGTTATGAATTTCAATCGAAATGGTAGAGAATTGTATTTAAAAGATGGAGAAGATTATAAATTCAAAACACCTTCGGGAAAAATAGAATTATATTCCGAAAAATTAGATAAGATGGGATTTGACCCTATACCTGTTTACAAAGCTCACGAGAAACCTCCACAAAATTATTACCGATTGATTTATGGAAGAGCACCGATGCACACATTTAGCAAAACTATCAACAATCCATATCTCAACGACTTGAAAGATACTAATAATTTATGGATAAATCCCCGTGTCGCAGATATTTGGGGATTGAAATATGGACAAGAAATATGGATCAAAAATCAAGATGGTAAGGTTTCCGATTTTCCGGTAAAAGTTAGGATTACCGAAAGAATAAGATGGGATTCCGTTTATATGGTACACGGATTTGGTCACAATAACAAGAAGCTTTCCAGAGCTTATGGCAAAGGGGCGAGTGATTCTCAGATGATTACTAAAGTCTTGGTAGATCCATTGATGGGTGGTACGGGACTAAGAGGAAATTTTGTGACTATACTATTAGATAACCCACATAAAAACATAGAATCATGAGATATGTAATGGTAATTGATACAAAAAAATGTGTAGGTTGTAGTGATTGTGTTGTCGCTTGCCAAGTAGAAAATGATGTCCCCTTGGGTTATTGCAGGGATTGGGTAACAGAATCGGTTAGCGGAAAATTCCCAAAAGTAGAAATGGAATTGAGATCTGAAAGATGCAATCATTGTGAGAACCCACCTTGCGTGAGAACCTGCCCCACGGGAGCCAGCCATACTGTTGATGGAGGAATAGTGGTAGTGACAGGGAATAAATGCATAGGCTGCGGCGCCTGTATTGAGTCTTGTCCTTATGACGCAAGATATCAACATCCGGAAGAAGGATATGTAGATAAATGTACTTTCTGCTTCCATAGAGTGGAAAAAGGAATGAAACCGGCATGTGTTTCTGTCTGCCCAACCAGGTGTATGTATTTTGGGGATTTACACGATCCAAATAGCGATGTTTCAAGGCTATTGGCAGAAAGAAAGTATAAGGTACTAGCTCCTGAAGCAGGGACTAAACCTCAAGTATATTATTTGATATAGTTTTAATTGAGACGGTGTATGTAACTTAAAATATAAATGGCATGAACGAAGAATTATTTATAAGCGGAAGAAATATTCACAATATTGATCCTCATTTGGAAATCTGGGAATTCCCAATTGCTTTATACTTGTTTTTAGGAGGATTGGCAGCAGGAATTCTACTTTTTGCTTCGATCGCAGTATTGTTGGATAAAGAAGAAAAATTGCCGACCACCACAATATGGGCTCCAATTATAGCTCCAATTGCAATTGTTATAGGGTTAGTAGCATTGGTGTTTGACCTGTCACACAAGATGTTTGTGTGGCAATTATATTTGGCAATAAGAATTGAATCGCCTATGTCTTGGGGTGCTTGGGTATTGCTTATTGTCACTCCATTATCATTTTTATGGGTGTTTTCGGATTTGAGAAAGATATTCCCAAAATTGGATTGGAAATTTCCGGTTTTGTATAAACTTGAAGCTTTTATCAGGGAGCATAAAAAGTTTTTAGCGATGGTGCTCATTCCCTTATGTCTAATACTTGGAATATACACAGGAATACTGCTATCTGCTTTCAATGCGAGACCACTATGGAACAATGCCATTTTAGGGCCTTTGTTCTTGACATCGGGTTTATCAACAGCAGCAGCTGCAATTATTCTTTTGGCAAAATCAGACTATGAGAAACATTTATTTAGTAAGATCGATGTCGGATTGATTATCATCGAGATTGGACTGATTATACATATGGTTATGGGATATTATGCAGGTGGAGAAGCTCAAATAGATGCAATACAAATTTTGATTAATGGAGATTACAGTACTATGTTTTTTGTATTCTTAGTCGGTCTGGGATTACTGTTCCCTCTATTATTGGAAGTTTTGGAATTATGGGGATTAAAATTATCCGTTATTATCCCTGCAATATTGGTTTTGATTGGAGGTTTGGTTTTTAGAATTCTTATGGTAGATGCGGGGCAATTGACGAGAATACTTTATTGATAAAATAAATAATTATTCATTATGCAAAAAAAATATATATTTCTGACCTTTCTTTTGATGGCTATGATTTTTGTTGTGGCGTTTGTTGCTGAAAGAAATAATTGTGATAGTAGTATTAGCGAACAGTTCCACTTTAAATCCAAAAAATGTACTGCTATGAGTCCGGAAAAACTCCTAATCACAGCACTAAGTTCAGACAGATTTATAGGAGTTGATGACTTAGCCCAAAAAATAATCAGTGAGGATCCCACATACATATTGATAGATATTAGAGAAAAAGAAGAATTTCAAAAATACTCTTTACCGGGGGCTATTAATGTTCCTTTCAAAAATATTCTCAAAGTTAATGATAGTGAACCATTCTACAAATCAAGTGCATATATCAAAGTGATTTTTTCAAATAATACTATGTTAGCGGATCAAGCTTGGATAATTATGAGAAGAATGGGTTGTAAAAACATTAAAGTATTGGATGGAGGGCTAAATCGATTTTTCTTGACATTGATGAATCCGGCTAAACCAAAGGAAACTGACTCCCAACAAGCATTTGATATGTATAGATTTAGAAAATCTGCGGGAATCTATTTTGGTATGCCTAATCCACAAGAGTTTATTCCTAAACAACAATTAGCAATTTACAAAGCCAAAAGGAAGATTGAAATTGCTCCAAGGGTACATTCAGCTAAAACGAATGGAAATAAGGCTAAAAGTCAGGTAAAAAAACAGGTAAAAATAATAAAAAAGAAGCAAGGAGAAGAGGAGGAAGATGAAGAAGACGAAGGTTGTTAAATATAAAAAATATTGAGATGGGAAAGTCAAATAAAGGATTTGGAATTTTAGTAGCTATACTAATATTGTCATTTATAGCTGCAATATTCTATGTAACTGCCGATACGAGAAATATCGTACCCTTTGCAATGGATTATGATAAAGTATTAAGTGAAGTTTTGAGTCACAAAAATAGAATTTCACCGATAAAACTTGCAAAAATAATTGTTGATAAAGATTCTTCATTTGTATTGGTAGATATTAGAAGCCAATTTGATTATGACAAGGGACATTTGCCCGGTGCTACCAATATATTCAAAGCAGATATTTTGGAGAAAGATAATTTGGATTTTTTCAGATTATTAAAAGCGCAAAACAAAAGTGCCATTCTATATGGTAATGATGCTGTTGAAGCCAATGCTCCTTTTATGATATTGCAACAAATCGGTATTGACAATGTCATTCTGTTGGAAAGCGGATATTCATTTTTTGAAGGCAATGATTATAAAACTATTTCTGAAATGGGAGAGTTGGATTTGGGAATAGAAGTGGCAGCAATGGACTTCGCAAAATTGATTAATAGTGAGAAAACAAAAGCAAAAAATATAACCGTAGAGGAAGAGAAGGAAAAAGCTAATGCGAAAAAGGCTTTGAATTATAAGAAAAATAAAAAATCAGCCGTTACTAAAAAGACAGTAGTAACAAAGAAAAAACAAATTCAAAAAACTGAAAAGAAAAACGAAGAAGAGGAAGAAGATGAAGGCTGTTAATGGTTATAACATCCTAGGATTGATTATTTATCTTTTGTTTTTTTATTCGTGTACTTCCGATAATAATTCTGCTACCAATCAGACTAAATCGGAATCTTGCTTGTCTTGTCATAGTGGTATGACAGGATTTAGCGATGCTCATAATCCCGAAGCAATTGGGTGTAGCTCCTGCCATTTGGGTAATATCAATTCTGATATAAAGGAAATAGCTCACCAAGGGATTGTGCGAATTCCCGGAAATCTTAGTAATGTTTCACAGACTTGTTCCACTACAAATTGTCATAAAAGTGAATTTAACAGGGTGAAAAATTCAATAATGACTACAAATAGTGGAATTGTAAGTATTGACAAATTTGCATTTGAAGAAGTAAATCATACCGATACTTTTTTTCATATTGAGAATATTCAAGGTACTGCCGCGGACAGACACTTAAAGAATCTTTGTTATAAATGCCATTTGGGATATGAGAAAAAACATCCCGGAGCTACTTCAGAATTATCGCGTGGTGGAGGCTGTTTGGCTTGCCATTTGAATTATAATAAACATAAAATTGATAGTTTAGCACATCCCTCTTTAGATTTGAATATCGGTAATGAAAAATGTTTTGGTTGTCATAGCCGGTCTAGTAGAATCTCCACTAATTATGAGGGATGGTATGAAACTGTTTTGTCCAAAGAAGATGTAAAAGACTTTACCAAATATCGGATTCTACTTGATGGCAGAGTATTTGCACACGCAGAGGATGATGTTCATCATAGAGCAGGATTACTGTGTATAGATTGTCATTCTTCAATTGATGTGATGGGAGATGGACAAAGATATAACCATCAAAGTGATGCTGTCAAAATCCGATGTACAGATTGCCACCCCAAAGCAGGATTTAATAAAATAAGCCGTAAAAAGGCAGGAATTATCGCAGCTAAAGATTATGTTCTGAGAAAATATAAATATAAAAGTAAAGAATTTATAATCACACAAAAAGATTCTGTTGCATTAGTAAATACAGGATTCAACAAAGAAGGAGCGCCTTTCTTGATTGGCAAATTTAATCAAAAAATACACCACTTAAAGAACCAGCCTGATGCTTGCCAAAAAGATAAAGTACACAGTAAGCTTGATTGTAGTATGTGTCACACTTCTTGGGTTACAAGTTGTATAGGCTGTCATACAGGATATGATGACAAAGTAAAAATAAAAGGAACAACCAAAAGAGGGAAATGGTATGAAGAAATTGGTGAGTTTAATAAATCCTTGCCTGTAATGGGAGTAAGCTTTGATGAAGAAAAAACAATAACGCCCTCAATTCCGGGAATGATAATGACTTTGGATAAAACAGGGTTTAAAGGTGAAAAATATGGACATGATTCTATTTTTCTTCGACTTTTTGCACCAATTTCTGCACATACAATTAATCCCAAATCCCGTTCTTGTAAATCCTGCCACCTCAATCCTGAGGCAATTGGGTATGGTAAAGGCACATTAATGTTTAATAAGAATACAGGTAAATGGCTCTTTGAGTCTTTGTATGACATTGCAAAACAAGATAGTTTGCCACAAGATGCTTGGATTGGGTTTCTGTCGGCTATTGAAAAAAAAAATAGGTATTCGGCTCATCAAAACTTTTACCCTTTGGATTTGGATGAACAAATTAAGGTATTAAAGGTCGGGTCATGCATATATTGTCATCCAAATAATGAAGTTCTTTTAACAAAAATAATTGAAGGTAAATACAAACAACAAATTGATAAATGCAAATATTTTATTGATAAAAATAATTAATCCGGCTTAGCCAAACTCACTTATGCGTTCAAGCATTGATTTATTTTTTATTTTAAAGCTTTTACCTTTTAATTTTATAAGCTTATCCGCTTCAAATTCTTTCAGGATGCGTATCGTATTTTCCATAGAAAGTCCCGCAAATTCTGCTAATTCTTGTCTTGATAGTGGAATTGTGAATTCAAGACATCCAAAAATATGGTTTGAAAGACATAAAATCATATCGGCAACCTTGCCTCTTGAATTTTTTTCGGTAATACATAGCAGTCTTTTATAAAACCTGGAAGTGTTGTGATTGATATATTTTATAATTTCATTACTGAAAGCGACATTCTTTCTTAATACTTCTTTAAATGCCATTTTATCATATAGCTCAACTTTACATTTCTCAAGTGCAGTTACCGTATATTGATAAGTTTTATCCTCAGTATATAAACTTGATAGACCAAGGAAGTTATTATCTCTTTTAATTGTCAATATTATTTTTTTTTGAGATCCTTCAATATATATTTTTGATATTCCTTTTTTTACAAAAATGATGCTATTACTTAGAGTACCTTGTTTGATTAAAACTTCTCCTTTGTCATATTTTATACTCGTTTTATTGTTTTTAAGAATTAATAATTCGCTTTCTGTTAGCAATTCAAATGCCTCATTATGAGTAATATCTTTAATACAATTTGACATATAAGCTCTTGTTGTTTCGGTAAATATAAAGTATTGCTGAGATTTGTCATAATATTTTTTGATAAATATCAATAAATAAGATGCTTTATAGCAAATGATTACTCAAGGATTATAAATCAATTGAATTTAACTTTGTGTCAGAATAATCATTGGATGTTTTAATGATTTTTCAAATTTACAAAATTTAATTTTTTAAACAAAAAACTAATATCATGAAAAAGCTTTTTAATTTATTATTGATTGTGGCATTTGTGCCTTTATTATTTACTACAGGATGTAAAAAGGATATTGTTGATGCAGAATTTGATACACTGACAGAATACGTAAGTACTAATAATTTGGATTTACCAAATATATTGGATGGTTGGGTAAAACCCGGTTCAAAAATAGGTGTAGATACGGTAGATTACTCAGTTCCTAATTATTATATTATGGACTTTAGAAAGGCTGATGATTTTGCTAAAGGGCATATCAAAGATGCACATAATGTAGTTTTTGCTAAACTTTTGGATGAAGCTGCAAAAGCAGGCGGTAAGGATATACTTTGTGTATGCTATACAGGACAGACCGCTGCCAGAGCAACCGGATTTTTAAGATTGGCAGGATACCATGCTGTTACGCTCAAGTGGGGTATGGCTGGTTGGAATGCTGATTTTGATGCTAAATGGGCTACAAATGCAAAAGATGTAAATTCTCCAAATTGGGTGACAACCGGTGCACCTACTGCTATTTCTGAATTCGATGCACCGGAGTTTACAACAGATAAAACAGATGGTAAAGATATTTTAACAGCCAGAATAAACAAAGCAATTGCTTATGATTGGACAATTAGTAATTCTGATGTATTAGCTAATCCTGAAAATTATTTTATAAACAATTTTTGGCCACAAGATTCTTGGGATACTTACGGACATATAAAAGGTGCCTATAGAATAAGTGATTTAAAAGCTGAAACATTAAAGAATCTTGATCCAAAAGAAACTGTTGTTACATATTGTTACACGGGGCAAACATCCGCTATTACAACAGCATGGTTGCAGGTGATGGGTTTTGATAAAGCTAAAAGTTTGCTATTTGGAGCAAATGGAATGGCTCATTCTAAGCTTGTAGTTGGAACAGTTGGTAAAGCAGCAGCTAAATCTTGGCATGGAGCAGGAAGTGCCAGCACATTGAACTATGGATACGTGAAATAAAAATACTATTTTGATTTACTAAAATTATAGCCTGTCTGTGCAATCAACGGGCGGGCTATTTTAAAAAATAGTACAACTTGACTTTTTTCAACAATTTAAAACTAATGTTATGATTAAGATAAAATTTATAATTGCACTTCTTATTACACTATTTGCTACTCAAGCCATGTTTTCACAAGGTTGTGAAGAGCCGGGTGAAGGTGATGGCATCAATATTTTTGGTTATATTCAACCACAATTTGAATACAATTTTTATGGCAAAGACGGTATTTTTAATAAAAACGCTGACAAAAGCGGATTTTATTTCCAAAGGGCAAGATTGGGAGTTCTGGGAAATATCCCATACGATTTCAGTTACTATTTTGTGATGGAATTTTCGCCTGAAAGAGGTATGGGAATCAACGATGCTTTTGTCACTTACAATAGGTTTGGTCCTTACTTGAAAGTTTCGATGGGACTGTTCAAAACTCCTTTTGGATTAGAGCAAATGACAGGTTGCCACAAGTTGACATCTATTTACCGATCTCATGTCGTTGATGAATTGGCAGGACCTATAAGAGATATGGGAATTATGCTTTCTGGTGGAACAGGAGAGAAAAAAATATTCGGTTTGAAAGCTAAAAACATTTTTGGATACCAATTTGCCATTGTTAATGGTGAAGGAAGAAATACTAAAGATATTGACAATAGAAGATCATATATTGGAAGATTTACATTTCATCCTTTTGATTTTATTTCTATTGGAACAAGTTATAGATACAGCAATTTTAAACCTCTAGCCGAAGGAACTGAAAAAGACGATTATGGTACCAGATTAGGTTATGAGCTTATGTTGAAATACAAAGGCTTCAAATTATCGGGGGAAATGATTTCCGGAAGTGATGTTGGTACAATTAAATCAGGTGGTGGATGTAGCGGGTTGCCGGTGACATACGAGGAAGGTTCTGTTGACAAAAGCGGTTATTACTTTATGGCGTCATACAAAACTCCTTGGAATATCGAACCTGTGATTAAGTATGAATCATATGATCCAAATCTTGATCCCAAAGAAGGAAAAGAGGATGCATTTTCAACAATGACATTCGGAGTGAATTATTTTTTCAATGAGTGGACCAGACTACAAGTCAATTATCTATACAATGCTGAAGAAAAGGAAAAAAGAAATGATAGACTGGTTATTCAGGTACAAGCAGTAATTAAATAAAAAAACTAAATCAATAAAAATGAAAACATATAAATTATTAGGAATAATCTCCTTGATAGTAATGATGGTCACCGGTTTGACTGCTCAAGGGGACATAATCACGGCAAAACAATTCAAAGAATTGAAGAAAAGTGCCGATAATTTGGTAATTGTCGATGCAAGTAAAGCTAAACTTTATAAAAAAGCACATATAAAAGGAGCCGTAAATATACCGTATAAAGTACTGAATCTTGACAAAGGCATTGGTGAAGTAGCAGGTTTGCTTAAGCCTGTTGAAGATGTTGCTAAATTACTTGGTGACAAAGGAATTAGCAATACAGATATGATAGTTGTATATGACGAAGGAAGCCAAAAATATTCTTCAAGAGTCTATTGGGTGCTAAAATACCTCGGCGCAAAGAATGTAAAATTATTGCACAAAGAAAATAAAGCGTGGAGAAAAGCGCGTATTCCATTGACATCTTCATCAACAAAACTCGATGCTAAAACTTTTGAGGTAGTGATAAACAATGATGTATTTGCTGATATTTCATTTATTGAATCAAATAAAGATATTGTTATAGTCGATGCGAGAGGCAAGAAAGAATTTACCGGTACCGGAGACAAGAAAAAAACAAAATATAGCAAAGGACATTTACCCGGAGCAGTCAACTTATTCTTCAAAGATGTACAAAATGAAGACAAATCATTTAAAAGTGTTGAAGATATGACAAAAATCGCTGAAGATTTGGGCTTCACAAAAGACAAAACATATGTTGTTTATTGCAAAACAGGTATAAAGGCAGCAGTAGTTTATAATGCATTGAAAAACGTATTGGGATATCCAAATGTGAAGCTATATGACGGAGCTTATCTGGAATGGGAAAAGAAAGGCAAGGCAATAGAGAAATAAGCGGAGTGATATTAAGTTTTGTTGGTAATGGCTGGTTCTATTGAAGAATCAGCCTTTTTTTGTTTTTAGTTAAGCGCTAGAAAGATTGGCTCAATAGGCTCAGGGTTGATAAGTATATTTTCCACCAAGAGGACATCTCGCTGTACAGAGGGATGGCTCAGGGTAGTGAGTGCAGTTGAGTCAAAAGTTGTTACACTTTGAGTTGAAGGTCTCTGACCTCTCAACGATGCAACACACGAAAATGGGTTTCATTAGTAAAAACGGTGTAGGCTTAGTGGATATAAGAATTATTATTTTTTATTATCAAAACTGTCCACCGGAGTAGCCAGCAACCCACAATTATAAGGCCAGATGATAAGCGAATGTCTCTGACTGGGATGCCAGAGGGGGTAGCTGCTCGGAAAATTAATTTTGATAATATCAAAGTTCCTCCTTTAGATACTTTGCCGTATGGCTTTTTTTACAATCCAATATACCTTCGGTTTTGCCTTGGTACAGGACTTTGCCCCCCTCATTTCCTCCTTCAGGCCCGAGATCGATTATATAATCTGCAGACTTGATAATATCCATATTGTGTTCTATTACCAATATGGTATTGCCTCTATCTACCAGTTTATTCAGTACATTAATCAGATGCTTTATATCTTCAAAATGCAGTCCTGTTGTCGGTTCATCAAGAATATAGAAAGTTTTTCCCGTATCTCTTTTGGAAAGTTCTTCTGCGAGTTTAACTCTTTGCGCTTCACCACCGGATAAAGTGGTTGCTTGCTGTCCTAATGTGATATAACCAAGCCCTACTTCCAAGAGGGTCTTTAGTTTTCTTTTGAGTGTGGGTACTGCTTCGAAGAAGTCATAGGCTTCTTCTACAGTCATATTGAGTACATCCGAAATAGTTTTTCCTTTGTATAGTACTTCCAATGTTTCCCGATTGTATCTTCTTCCTCCACAATCTTCGCAATCGACAAATACATCAGGTAAAAAATTCATCTCGATTTTCATTTTACCACTTCCTTGACAGGTTTCACATCTTCCTCCCTTGACATTAAATGAAAAGCGTCCCATAGTATATCCTCTTATCTTAGCATCAGGGGTAATGGAAAACAATTTCCGGATATGAGTAAAAAGTCCGGTATATGTTGCCGGATTTGACCTTGGCGTTCTTCCTATAGGTTTTTGGTCGATTTCTATTATTTTATCTATATTCTCAAGACCTTTAAGGGACTCAAAAGGTAGAGGTTTTTTTATACTTTTATGTATTTTTTGGCGAATATAGGGATACAAAGTATCATTGATAAGTGTTGATTTCCCACTTCCTGACACACCTGTTACGCATATAAAGCTTGCAAGCGGCAATTTTATGGATACGTTTTTAAGATTATTACCAGTCGCTCCTTCAAGGGTTATAAATTTTTTATTACCTTTTCTTCTTTTCTTTGGTACAGGAATTTGCTTTCTTCCACTCAAATAATCCGGTGTGATCCCCTTAAATTTAATGAAATCTTTGGGTGTGCCTTGGGCGATTACTTCACCACCGTGTTTTCCTGCACCAGGTCCCAAATCAAAGAGATAATCCGATTCAAGCATAATCTCTTTATCATGTTCAACTACGATAACGGTATTGCCGATGTAGGTGAGCTCTTTCAATGCATCTATCAATCTTTTATTGTCTCTGGAATGCAAGCCGATACTGGGTTCATCGAGAATATATGTAATTCCTGTAAGTTTTGAACCGATTTGAGTAGCTAATCTGGTTCGTTGGGCTTCCCCTCCTGAAAGAGTTCTGGTAGGTCGATTCAAATTCAAATACCCAAGACCGACTTGGAGCAAAAAATCTACTCTGGTCAAAAGTTCTTTGAGGATTTCCTTAGCTATTGCACTTTGTTTATTGGACAATTTTTGGTTGATATTGCTTAGCCAATGGTACAATTCATTCAAATCCATTTCGGCTATATGACCGATATGTTTATTGTCTATTTTAAAATGAAGTGATTCTTTTTTCAATCTAAAGCCACCGCATTCATCACATGTCACTACCGACATATACTCTTCTGCCCATGAGCGAATCTTTTCAGAACTTGTATTCTCGTACCACCTTTTTATCATATTTACAAGCCCTTCATAAGCCAAATCATAGGTATATTCTGTCAATCCAAAATTGAAATCGTATTGAAAATCTTCATTGCCACCGTACAATATCACATCCAATGCTTTTTTGGGTATTTTATTAATTGGAGTATCGTAATCAAATTTGTACTTCTTTGCTATTTCTTTTAATTGTTTAAATGTCCAAGTATCACGTACTTCACCAAATGGAGCTATACCTACTTCGTTGATTGTTTTACTCCAATCAGGAATCACTTTTTCAAGATCCACATTATTTACTTTCCCCAATCCCTTGCATTTTGGACAAGAACCATAAGGAGTATTGAATGAAAACGAATTTGGAGATGGTTCTTCATATGAAATGCCTGAATCGGGACACATCAAGCTTTTGCTGAATGGATAGACTTTATCAGCTTGCAAATCTGCAATCATAACCAGATTATCACCTATTTTCATGGCGACTTCAATAGATGAAGACAGTCTTTCTTTTTTGGTTTTATCAACGATAATTCTATCTATCACTACTTCCACATCATGAGTTTGATACCTATCCAATTTATATCTCGGCTTGATATCGACTATATTGCCATCAACCCTGGCTTTGGTATAGCCTCGTTTTCGTATTTGATCAAAAAGTTCCCTGTAATGTCCTTTTCTTCCCCTGACCATTGGAGCCAATACGGCAATTTTTTTCTTATCGAATTCTTTAAGAATAACATCATTTATTTGCTCTTCTGTGTATTTTATCATTTTTTTGCCGGTCACATACGAATACGCTTCTCCGATTCTGGCAAAAAGAAGTCTAAGAAAATCATAAATCTCGGTTGTAGTCCCAACAGTTGATCTGGGATTCCAACCAGTAGATTTCTGTTCGATGGAAATCACGGGACTGAGTCCGGTGATTTGTTCTACATCAGGTCGTTCCATCTTGCCCAAAAACTGTCTGACATAAGCACCAAATGTCTCCATATAACGTCTTTGACCTTCTGCATATATGGTGTCAAATGCGAGTGAGGATTTGCCGCTTCCGCTTATACCGGTTATCACGACCAGTTTGTTTTTTGGTATATCTACATCAATATCCATCAGATTATTTTCCCTGGCGCCTATCACCGATATATGCTTATTTTTTACAGACAAGATATTTGTATTTTTAATCAATACCAAATTAACTCTAAAATGACGCACATATTACATTTTAATTTTACAATATTTTCATTAAAAATACTCGCCATAGCTAGGCTATTCCTGTGTTTTTTAACTCAATCTTGAAAAATCAATTCTATAATATTTATACGACATCTTAAATTTAATTTGGTATAAAATGTTAATTGAATAGACAAACGGACAAAGATATATCTTTTTTGAAAACTTGCAAATAAAAAATTGAAAGAGGTGCATTTCATTTTTTAAAATACTATCATCCGTTTTGTATCAACAAATTCATCTACTTCAAGTCTGTAAAACAATATTCCGGTCGCATACAAATCTTTCTTTTCGATTTTGACTTGATTGATACCGCCTTTTGCCATTCCTGCATATGATTTTATCTCCTTTCCCGTAATATCAAAAATCGACAGTTTGTATTTTGATGCTTTTGGCAATCTAAACTCGATTTTTGATGATTTTGAAAAAGGATTTGGAACATTCTGGCATAACTTATATTTTGGAGATGAGTTTACTTGAGTTATTGCATCTGTATTTATGATTTCAAGGGATATTTTTGATGTTTTCAATTCATCACCTCTATATGCTTCGGATTTTAATAATAAATTATCTACTTGCAATACTTTATCTAATTCGGAATCAGCATTAGCCATTAGTTTCAGTGTAAACAATGCTTCGTCTTTACCAAATGAAGATGCTCGAAAATCAGCTATACCTAATAGCAAATTTCCTAAGATTTCATTATAATTATTTTCATATATTTCCAAAGCTCCGTTTTCTATTCCAATAAATTCTGCTCCGTGAATATACAGAGATAATTGTAATCCAAAAACATCATTGAAATTACCGGAATAAACCGGCACAATAACAGTATCTCCCTTAGCAAATTTTTGATTTTTAATCACAAGATCCAGCGTTTGTGTATCCTGTGGTATCGAATCGACAATACTATTATCCGTATCACCGATTTTAAAGGCATAAAAATCTATGTCATCTACGTCATTGTTAAATAAATCTACTATTTGTATTCTCGCTTCATCTAATTCTTTTAATGCTTGTGCCGGATTTGCAAATTCATAATCCTTTGATATCGCTATCCATGAATTGTTTTCAAATTCTGTTTCTTCTCTAAGGAGTATTTTCAAGAGGGAATTTATATCTGAAATAGTAATACTGCCATCGTTATTGGCATCCATAGATAGTAAGTTGTACGGTGAAGCCGGCTGTTTTAATCCCAGCAAAAACAATTTCATCAGAATCATATCCCTAATATTGATTCCTCTGAGATAATTGCTGTCGAGAGTTCCCGAAATAGTATATGAACCTTCTTTTAGATTAAAGTCATAATATCCGCCATCTGTTTTAGTATTTTTTATAATAACGGTATCTTCTGCTATCATATTCATACCGTTAAATCGTATATCGGAATTCAAATATGTTACTCTTCCGTTTAGATTATAAAAATGTTCGCCTTCTAATATTATTTTTATAGGAGAGAAAGCATAATTATTGTCATCACATTCTTCGTCATAGGCGAATTTATCCCAAACGTAAATTCTAACAGGTAAATTTTTAGGATTGGCATCTTCTGTAAATTTCAATATTCTGCGTTGAGATGTGTTTTTTCCCGGTATCCATGCATCAGCTTCTCCTTGTAAAAATGCTTCATTTGTACTAATGTTTCCGGTTTTTGGATCAAAGAAATACTTGCCGTATTTTACGAATTGTTTTTCCCACTTTGAAGTATTTTCCCAAAGTTTTGGTATATAATCGGTAAATGTAAAATAGAGCTTATCTTTTGTAGCACAATTATCAATTGAAGCGATACAGCCTTCACAACCTCCCTTATCAAAATCAACTGCATTTATCTCCACAATTCCATAATCCAAATAAACTACCGACACATCGGAAGTTATAGGGGTAGGAGCTGTTTTATCAGCAACAGCAAAATATTGTTCGACTGTTTTTACATTGCCACAATGTCCTCTCACCGTCCATTTAACCTTATAATGTCCTTCGCTAAGACCCGATAGCAAATATTGCGATGCAATATCCGTACTGTCTATATTATCCTTTTGAATATCACCTACAACTCCTTGAATGGGATGAGGAAGATAATTGTAAGAATACTGAACAGTAATCCAAGTATCAACATTTGTAACGATATATTTCCATTGTGCATTATTGTCTAAGCCGCAAGAATCAATTAATCTGGCAGACAATACTACATCTTGAGTATAACAATCTTCAATGCCAATACAAGAATTCTCAACCACAACATCGATAAGATTCTTTTTTGTAACCACGATATTTTGAATATATCTGTAGTAACCATCATTAACCAAATTCGAGCAATCTATGTGACCATTTGCAATCGAGTCCATATTTGATTCCGCTTGACTACCAGGATCGTATTTACACCAATCAATAACAGCCCATTCACGTATCAATTTGAATCTGTGACTATCCTCAACAATAGTGTCTTCTTTGACGATTTCCGCAGTTATATCATTACAATGATCGTCAGTCCATGTAGGTGTTTCAAGATTATCCAAATCCTTATATAAAATATCAATATCCCTTTCAGGGAAAACAATTGTACAAGGATTAAACACTTTGTCGGGTAGTATTCTTATCTCTTGCTGGCAATAAGAAGTATCAATTCCATTTGAAACAGTCCAAGTTCTTTTTACGATATTATCACAATGTTGGTTAAAATGTTTATCAGTATATGTACGGGTATCATAATTACATAAACCGAGGATATCCGGTGACAATTTTGGATTGATATCCGGTGATAAACTTTCACTACATGTAATTTCTACCTTTGGACAATCGATTATATCCGGCAAAACATCATATACCAAAATCACTTGTGAATATCTGTAATAACCATCAATTAGAAGACTGTCACAAATCAAGCGTTGGTCTTTGGTAATATCGACATTATTCTCTGCACCGCTATTAGCTTGATAAACGCAATGGTCGATTACCGCCCAATCTCTTATTATTTTGAAATAGCCTTCTTCGGTAAAATCAAAGGTGTCCTCGTTTATTATTTTTGCGCTTATATCATTACAGACATTGCTTTCCCAAACAGGGGCTTTGTCTAAGTTTCCGGCACAATTTGTTTTGATATCACCGGGAAAAACAATTGTGCATGGGTCAAAAGGAAGCGTAGAATCAGGTAAGAAAATATGTTGTTGGCAAGTCGATTCGACATTATCGATAGATACTTTCCATGTCCTTAGTATTTCATTGCCACAATTTTCCAATCTTTGGTCGGAATATTCCAAATCGTAAAGACATCCTCTTTCGGTTTTTGGATACAGTTTATTATTTTCATCAGGATTTAGACTTTCATCACAAGACAATAAGATATCAGTACATTCTATGAATGGTTTGAGAGTATCTTGGAAATTAATAACTGCCCAGCAATCCCTGTAATGGTTTTTAAGGTCACCGTTTTCTCCAAAACGTTCAGGATTTACATCACCTGAGCCCGGGTCAACATCCAATACTCTCAAGGAAACCATTAGTTTCCCTTGAGTAACATTTTCAGAACATATAGAGATTGAATCCTTGTACCATGAATCGGTTTCGCTATTGTTTTCTTCAAGATAATTGCATTGTGCATCATACTCAGATACATTATCAACTTTTCGAGCTTTAAAGTAGAGAGAGCCGCAATTATCAAACGAATTGCCGTTGAATCTGACAGCAGCAATTTTTGTCAAACCACAATAGGGATAATTTATATTGAGCATTTTACAAGCCGGAATAGGTGGTTTACCATCAAATACAAGCAAATCAACACACTTTTCGGATTCTACACCGGCAGTATCTACCATATGATAACAAAGATTGTATTCACCTAATGCTAGGTCGTGTATTACCCAAGTCTCGGTACTGTCATAAAGCCCGTTATCGTCAGTGTCACCCATTATAGTATCACTATCAAATGTAACCCAATATTTATCAATGATACTACATTTTTCGCCGAATACCGGTAGTTTTGGAATTACAATATCAGCTTTACAAGACATAGGATTTGTACTAAATCTCAATGTATCTCCTACTATTTCCTCAAAGGAGAAATCATTTTTTACAACTATTACTTGGATATGTGTTAAAACCTCACCTGTACAATCATTTACCAATGTCCATTCTCTTAGTATTTTTACCTTATTGGTAAGTTGGTATTTGCTATCTTGATAAATATCTTCAATTGTTCCACAAGATTGGGAAAAGCCTTCAGGGATACCGGTTATATCCGTATGAGGGTTGCCATTTGCGTCAATTTTACTTATATTATTGCAATAAAGTATAGGATTATTTCCTTGTAGTCCATCCCAATTTACTGGCCATCTAAACGCTTTCAGTAAATCTGTTCCTGTGAAAAAATATTCGGAAGTACAAGTTTGTTGGTCTCCATTTGCATCTGTTATAGTATAGTGTCTCAATAGGTTTTGTTCTCCGCAATTATCCCCCCAAAAAATATCATCATCCCAATCTATAGAATAATCATTTGGAATTTCGGGAATAGGTATATCGAAACTCGCAGTATCTTCATAGCAGCTACTGAATACACATTCTTCTGCATACACCCTTTTGGCGAAAAAAGCTTGTCCTTGATTAACAGCCTTAATTGAAATATGATAGTTCCCTATAAACTCAGCATCATAATCCATGACTAATAACGTATAAATTTTTCCGGTATCCAGAGAGACAATATTTTTTATCATACCACTATCTTGAGGTTCTTCAAATTGTAATAAAGAATCTCTGACAATATATCCCCCAAGTCCCAAAATAAGATTATCACAAGTCGGTTTCCCCCATGAATTTGCAATATATAGGCCTAAAATTAATTTGTTGTTATCCGAACCGGCAAACTTGTATTCTCCTGATTGGGAAACAGTAAAATTGTAACGATCAAAATAGTGAATGCCATCATCGGGAATTTGGTCATGAGTACCAAAATCCCAGCAAGCCTTGTCTATTTCTATTGCAAAATCTTTGGGCGACAAGCTTCCATTTAGCGTGTCCGGAAACTCATCTCCTATATCAAATTTACCTCCCGGCTGACACGGGCAATTGATGGTTTGGGTATAAACATTCGTATTTACAAATAGAAATATATATACGATTAAAATAATACTAATAAAATCGGTGTTTTTGGATTTGTTCATAATGGATAAATATTAAGTATCGGTTATTAAAATGTGATATAAAGGTATGTGAAAAATCCGTAAACACTTAAAATACACTAAGTTATTTTTAGCATATTCTTTTTTTTAATACGATTTTATTTAGTGTGTTTGTGTGTTTTCTGGTAGATACTAAATAATATATCCATTTATATTAGATATGTATAGTTTGAATTTATTTTTTGCAATATATTAGATAGAACCCACCTCAATCCTCCCTTACAAGGGAGGAAGCTGCAACCCGCAAGGGCATGACTTAGCTATGGAGAGTGTTTTTAATAAAAATAATGGAAAGTTAAAATGTAATAAATGCTTCATTGCAATCAGTATATCCACCTATTTCAAAAGTGGACATACTAATGTAATTTGAATACAACAGGAAGTGTGAACCAAACACTTACATATTTTTCTCCTTGTTTGCTGGGAATCCATTTGGGCATATTTGAAATTAATTCCAATAACTCTTCTTTGATTTCTTGATTTAGTCCTTTTAGAATAGAAACTTTTACAATCTCACCTGATTTATTCACTGTAAATCTGATTAACGCCTTGCCCTCTAAACCGTATTTATGTGCTTTTGGAGGATAATACAGTTTACGATATACATACTCATTAAATTTTTGGGAAGTGCATTTTTCTCGTAATTTTTTATTTTTTATATGTGCACATTTTGCTAAATAAGGCATATGTTCTTCAATCCTTTTATTATCAGTTGAATCAACTCTTGATTGCCTAAAGATTGTATCGGATTTATATTCGCCTTGGTTGCTTATATTGCCCAATGAGTCATAAATCACAAAATCACCTTCTTTTACACCCATTTTATAGTTCAAAACCTCGCTTTTTCTTCCTTTGAAATCAAATTTTTCAAATTTTCCATTAAGCTTATCGTTTTCGTAATTTGCGATTAATTTTAACGTATTTGCTCCCCAATAATAAAATTTCCACTCGCCTACTTTTTTATTTTTAATAAATTTCCCAACACTTTCTATACTACCATTATCGTATCTAATAATCGATTCCCCATTCAATATAGAACAGTTTTTATCCAAGAAGCTCTGCTTAGAAGTAAGGACTTTGGTCTCAGGAAAAAATGTTCTTAAAATATACTGCCCGTTGCTATCGATAGATTTAACATAGTGATACCAACTAGCCTCAATTTTTTCATTTTCAGGAATAAATTCTTTGTATTTTTCATAAAAAATCTTTGAATTTGCAGTGTACAAATTTGGATTCTGTACAAAACATGATGAAAAGGAAAAAATCACTATGATAAAAACTAAAAATTTCAACATTTTTTTAACGATTTAATTCCAAAACATTATTACTCTTATCCACATCAACAATCCAATCATCTCCAAGAGTTATTTTGCTAATCTCATCAAATCGTTTTAGTGGGAAAATCAGCTTGTTATTTGCATTTTTCCAAACCTTTAAATTCAATTCAATATTACTACTTGTACCGTCTTTATAATATATTTTTATCTTCACAGGCAAAGCCAAATGACCGATATTGTTCACTGCCAAGTTCCTTTCATCCTCAATTGAAATGCCCATATCTGCATATCCAAAGTCAAAAAACCAATTTTCCCAAAACCAGTTCAAATCTTCTCCTGCTAAGTCATTGATCGAATTAAAATAATCGTACGGCATCGGGTGTTTCCCTCCCCATCGTTTCATATATCCTCTCTGAGCCTTTAAAAATCTGTCTTTTCCAAGATAGTTCAATAAATAATAGTAGGCTAAAAACGGTTTGTTATAACTGGCTTGTCTGTAAGGCCATCTAAGTCTCAGCAAATCTACAGGAACAAAAATAGGAACTTCCAAATCACTTCCTGCAAACTGTGCATAAGTACCCATCCTTCTTTGCAAATAATTATAGTCACTATCTTTACCCAAGTGGTCTTCTATATAGAAACTAGGAAAAAAAGTAGCCCAGCCCTCGTCCATCCATGCATATTTTCTTTCATTTGTGCCAACAAAAAATGGAAAATAAGTGTGTCCGACCTCGTGATATGTCAAACCCACATTTCCCACCCAAGTATTATCCTCTGCATCATTGCACATCATTGGAAATTCCATACCTGCATTCCCATTGAATATTTTCATGGATGGATAAGGATATGGAATTCCGGGAATTTTATTGGAATAATTGGTTAATATTGTATCCAAAAGGTTGATTATTCGAGGGTAAAATTTTCTATCCTTGGCATATGCAGTGCAAAGAAAAGTTTTTCTGCCTGTTTCTTTGTCAACCACAATGGTCTTAGCATCCCACCTGAATCTATTGGATGTACCTAGAGCAAAATCAGGAACGTGCTTAGCTTTATAATGCCAAGTTAATTTTTTATTTGGTAAAGTTACATCTCTCTTTTCAACTTCTTCTTTCTTGATTATACTCACCATTTTACCTACTTCATGAGCATCTTTCCATCGTTTGAGATACTCCGGAGATAATACTTTATCGGGATTTTGCAATTCCCCTGTCGCCCAAACTTTGAAATCTCCGGGAACAGTTATATTGACATCATAATCCGCATATTCTCCATAAAATTCGCCAAAACCGGTATAATTGTGTCTGTCCCACCCATTGATATCATCATAAACCGCAATTTTTGGATAAAAATATGTTATCATAAAAGTACTGTCCCCGTAATTCCCCGAACGAATAACTGCATTGCGAGGAAAACTATATGTCCACTCAAAACTTAAATCAATTGATGAATTAGGCGACAATGGACTGGCCAAATCTATAAACATATTTGTACCCGATCTTCTTATATTTTTGCTATCGGTTGATACTTCCTTATTTCTAACCTTGAGTTTGCTGATTACAACCCCATCGTGCATAATCTTTCGATTCATTCCCCAATCGTGAATATAGTTATCTTTTTTATAAATATCCCCGAGAAGAGTTATTGTTAATCTATTCAAGGTATCAGGACTATTATTCTTATATGTGATACTTTCTTTACCTGTCAATAAATATGTTTCCGGATTGAAATCGATATCAATTTTATACACGGGCTTATTTTGCCAATATTTATTGCCTGGCGTCCCTTTACCGGATCTGGATTTAGTTTTTATAGCTTTTGCCATATTCCTTGGCATATACAATTCTGTTTTTTGTGCAAAAAGAATCACCGGAAAAATAAAAGACAAAATATAAACAATAGTTTTCATGATACTTAATTTAAAATTTTTTAAACCTCAAAAATAAAAAATAAAATTCTTTCACAGTTTAGATTGATATAATAATTTAATAAAAAGCAAAAACTAGATTGAGCCAAGGGGTCAAAGAACTATTATTCAATCATTCTAATAATAAAACCTTAATTTAATATTAATAAATTATTTGTTTTGTTATTTTTGGGGTTTTAATGTATTGCTGTTAATGATTAACTCGTTACATAGAACAAAACTAGGCAAATAATGAATGAATCAATTGTTAGTATATTTATGAAATGGTGTGGTGAGACACCTTACAAAATCACACCACTACCTCAATCAGGTTCTAGCAGAAAATACTATAGAATCAAATCATCAAATCACATAGCTATTGGTGTTGAGAATACCGATCGAAAGGAAAATATTGCTTTTTTGGAATTCACAAAGCACTTTCTGAATAAAGGGATAAATGTACCTGAAATTCTTTTTTCAGATATTGATAACGATGTTTATCTCTTGGAAGATTTAGGGGATATTACCTTGTTTTCATATTTGACAGACAAAAAGAAAACAGGCAAATTTCCTGCAAAACTCAAAAGTGTATATAAGCAAGTCTTGGATCAATTGCCTGAAATTCAAATTAAAGCTTCTGAGGGACTACCTTATATATACTGTTATCCTCGCGCGGAATTTGACAAACAATCGATGATGTGGGATTTGAGCTATTTTAAATATTATTTTTTGAAATTAGCCCAAATTGAGTTTGATGAACAAGCTCTTGAAAATGACTTTCAAGCTTTCACAGATTATTTACTTACTGCTGATAGAGATTATTTCCTGTATCGTGATTTTCAATCCAGAAATATAATGCTCAAAGGCGAAAAAATATATTTCATTGACTATCAAGGAGGGAGAAAAGGAGCATTGCAATATGATGTCGCTTCACTGCTCTACGACGCTAAGGCTGCGATACCGGATGAGATAAGAGATGAGCTATTGGAATACTATATCAATAATTTAAATAAATATATAAAGGTAGATGAAGTCAAATTCAAGAATTATTATTTCGGATATGTATTGATACGTATAATGCAAGCGATGGGTGCTTATGGTTTCAGGGGATTTTACGAGAAAAAAGCACATTTCTTAGCGAGTATTCCTTATGCTATAAAAAATATGAAAGGAATACTTGAAAAGATACAATTACCAATAGAGTTACCTACATTAATGTCTGTCTTAGATAAATTGGTAAATTCGGAAAGACTTCAAAAAATAGGAAAAGAAAGAAAAAAACTAACGGTTAGCGTAAATAGTTTTTCATACAAAAGGGGAATACCAATTGATGAATCCGGACATGGTGGCGGTTTTGCATTTGATTGTAGAGCGCTTAATAATCCCGGAAGATATGAGCAGTACAAAAAACTGACAGGCAAAGACCTTAAAGTGATAAATTTTTTGGAACAAGAAGAAGATGTACATAAATTTATTAAAAATGTGAAGGGGTTAATTGATATATCTCTAAATACATATCTAAGACGGGAATTCAGTAACTTAATGATAAATTTTGGTTGTACCGGAGGTCAGCACAGGTCGGTTTATATGGCTGAATATTTTGCCAATTACCTCAAGAACAAATACAATGTAAAAGTAGTGCTAAGGCATAGGGAACAAGAAATGAAGTAGATTTTTTTAGTAGCAAAAAACAAGCTATTTTGAAGCGATTATCGATTATAATACCTATTTTTAATGAAGAACGAATCTTACCGGAACTGTTCCAAAGAGTAACTGATGCTGCAAGAAGCATCACTTCTGATTACGAATTGATTTTTGTCAATGATGGTAGCAAGGATAAATCTATCGACATATTAAAACAATTTGCCAAACAAGATAAAAATGTCAAATACATCGATTTTTCACGTAATTTCGGGCATCAAATAGCCGTATCGGCCGGTTTGGATTTTTCTTCAGGGCAGGCAGTAGTCATCATTGACGGTGACCTTCAAGATCCACCCGAACTTATACCCGAGATGTATAAGAAATATAAAGAGGGCTATCCTGTGGTTTATGCGAAAAGAAAAGAAAGAAAAGGAGAAACTCCGTTCAAAAAACTTACAGCGAAACTATTCTATCGCATATTACAAAAATTGACTTCTATTGATATTCCTTTGGACACAGGTGATTTCAGGCTAATAGACAGGAAAGTTGTGGACAATCTGAAAAAAATGACAGAGCAGAATAAATTTCTACGAGGTCAGATTGCTTGGATGGGATACAAATCTACTTATGTTGAGTTTATAAGAGATGAGAGGAGATTTGGCAATACAGGATATCCATTAAGCAGGATGGTGAAATTCGCTATTGATGGAATCACAGGATTTTCCAACAAACCATTGGTATATGTCAGAAATATGGGAATATTGGTTTCTATCTTCGCATTTTTGATAATGCTCTATGCTCTGTACTCTTATTTTGTTTTGGAAAGAGTGATTACCGGCTGGACATCGATGATAGTAGCATCTATGTTTATAGGAGGTATTCAGTTGCTTTCTATCGGTATTATTGGCGAATATATAGGCAGAATCAATACTGATGTCAGAAATAGACCTTTGTATTTTATTAATGAAAGTAATATTAAACAAGAGAATTAGAAGAGTGCCCAATATTTTAATCGGTTTCACAATCGCTAACGAGCTTATTAGTCCTATATGCTACTTAAGACTCAGAAGCCCGTTAGGGATTCTGAAGCTAACTCCTACAGAAAATATTAATACACAAATAATTTCTTAGAATATAGCACGTTATTTAATTTGAGTAACGTGTTACTATTTTTTTATTATGAAAGAAAACATGAAAATATGAATAAAAGAATACGTAATCTAGTAATGTTTTTGATTATTTTATTTAGTATTGATTTAAGTGGCCAGTATAGTTTTTTATTTGAAGTGAGTGATGGCAATAATGAAACTAAATACTCAACATATAAAGATTATTCAAGATTGTATAATTATGGAATTGGATGTAGGTATGATTTGACAAAATCTCTTAGTATTGGTTCAAAAGTAAATTATTTGAGTTTTAAATACCAAATAGATGGTAAAGGTACACATCTTAAACAAGGAGGCAAACGAATTCAAGATGGTCAATTAAGAAATTGGCTTCTGAGTAAATATTATAGTCTTAATTTCAATCTTAGGTATAAGTTCTACGGTTTTTTTACCGGGTTGGGTTTCGGTATTGGAGGAAGTGATATTAAAACAAAATGGGACTATCATTTTACTGATTTCAAGGAAATAGATACCGAACAATATTTTACAGATATTTACGAAAGAATTTTGACTTATGATGTTTCATTTAGATTGGGGTATGCCTATACATACAAAGATTTTATATCACTTGGGGTATATTGGGA
>JALVAD010000191.1 GCA_027011385.1 Saprospiraceae bacterium
CTTTTGGCTCTCAAGGGCTATACTTTGTTCAACTTTTAGATGAAAATAATATTATTTTAGATACTAAAAAAGCTATTTTGTTGAAATGAGGTATTTTTATTTGACACTATCCTAAAAAGTGTGTAAACATAAATAGATTTAACGTTTACACACTTCATTGGATACTCCCCTTTATTATTCAAGGACTAATTTTTTTACAGTAATTAGTTTACCAACATCATTTTTTATTTGTATAAAAAACAAACCTGCCTTAATAAAGTCATCAACCTTTATTTTAAGCACACGTTTATTGAATTCACTATTATATATGGTTTTACCTGTTTCATCTATTATTGATACTTCATATTTAGAAATTTTTGTAAAATTTTCACCTAAATCAATCACAATATAATCTTTTGCTGGATTTGGATAAACTTTAATAGTATTTAAATAATCAATATTATCAGTCCCTGTGAAAGTAACATCGATCAATAATGTATCTGTGACAGTGATAAAGGTAGTATCAAACACTTCAACAGCCCTTGCACAATAGTTCTTAATATCAATAGCGATAGAACCCGGTATATTAATATTATCTAGAAATGTTGAAAATCCGGTTCCATCAGTGTTAACCATTTGAATACGTGAATTATCTTTCTCACACCAGTATAGAATCCCGTTTATATTATCCAATTCAATACTTATACAGACGGGACTGGCATCAGCAATATCAATTTTATCGCTACCATCAAGATTTGAAGAAAGTACTTTCGAAGTTTTTCTATTAAGCCAATATAGTTTTTTATTATATGCATCTACGGCAATTCCTACAATATATCCATTTTCATTTATTATTTCCTTAATATTCGAACCGTCCAAATCAGATCTATAAATAATTGAAATATCTCCATGTTTTGTTGCGTAATAAATATGGTTATTAACTATGTCAAGATCTAAAAATGACGGTTTTTCTTGATTTGAAATAATAACTTTATTCTGTGTTCCACTTGTATTAATTCTTGATATCGTCCCTTCTGTAACATCAGAATAATAAATGAATCCAGATCTTTTATCCAAACAAACATCAATCGGTTCTGTGACATCGTTGATATATTCAACTTCATCACCATTGAGAAAAGATCCTGTTATAGAGTTATGTTCACCATCTGCAAAATATAGTCTACCATGTTCATAATCAATGGTAATTCCCCTTGGTGTGTTCTGGCTATAAATAATTGTTTCCACTATCCTACTACTAATATTTGCTCGTCTTATAACATTATCATCTGCATCAGTCCAATAGATATATGTTTGTGCATGGATATTAACTAAAATATTGAAAGTAATTAGAATCATATATAATATTTTCATAGCTGTAAAATTTAATTAAAGAATAGTTGCAATATTAAAAATAAATATTTCAAATAAAAAGTTATATATTTAAAAAATTAAAAAAATAACGTTAATATTCTATTTTTGGGCAATTAGTCTTAACACGATTGGATCTTCATTTTTATATTTAGCTAAGCCATTGCTTTCAAGAAAATATTTAATATTAAATCCAATACTTTCGATTTTCTTTTTCAATCTTTTTGCATCAACGAATCTTCTATGATGATTGTTGAAAAACCAAATATAATCTCCCTTATATTCACCTTTACCGCAAAGAGGGTCTTTTGTTGTTCTAGCTTCAATGCATAACAATCCTCCATTAACTAAACTATCATAAGCCCAATTTAATGTTCTGTCCTCACCATTTTCATCTATCGAATGTATTGTAAATCTGGAATACACGATATCAAAACTAATTAAATCCGGAAAGGCAGATAAATTAGTAAAATCAGCTGGAAAAGAATCAATGTTCTTACATTCATTTAAAAGTTTAGTTGTATTTTCACATTGATCAACTGCTGTGACAAGCGAATTATTTTTTGAAAAATAGATTGAATCTCGACCATTTCCACATCCTAGTTCAATAATTTTTTTTGGTTTTTCTAAGTATTTATTTTCGACCAGATATTTTGCAAATGGACTGGGTGGATTATTTTTCAAATTATTTAAATTTCTTTCATAATATTCAATCCAATAATCTTTATCTTGAAATTTTTTATTCATAATTCTTTTATTAATTTATATAATCTTTCAGATGATTTTCCGTCATCATATTTATGAAATATTTTTTTAAGAGTTTCTCTTTTTTCTTGGTATAAATCATTCTCCAATTTTATAAAATCCAGTAATTCCATTTGTGATTTTAAAATTGGTCCTGCTTTATGTTTATTGAAGTCAAAAGAAAAACCACGTACTTTTTTATATTCATTAAAATCATAAGTAATGTATGCAATAGGTCTGTTTAAAAGTAAAAAATCTAGAGCTATACTTGAATAGTCTGTAATTAAACCATCAACCTTATGTAATATTTCGTTTACAGAAGGATATATACTGGAACCGGCAAAAAATATATTTTTTAAACTTTCATATGTTTTAGACTTTTTGTATACAAACTCCTCATTAATATGAATTCTTATCATTATTTTTGTATTAAGTTCTCCTAAAATTTTATCTAATGATTCAAGGTTTCTATCATCAAATGGAAATAATTTTGTTATCGAGTTATCTCTAAATGTTGGAGCGTAAAGAATAAGCTTCGAATTACTATTCTTATCAGTTTGATTTGTTAATATATCATTCCTGGGTTGACCGGTAATTATTATTTGATTATCTACCAATGTATATTGTTCTTTAATAAATCTAGCTTCAAATTCAGAAGATACTGAAAAAAAATCCCATTCTTTCGCTTCTTTTACTTTTGACGTAATACTATTATGTCCAACTTTTTTAACAGCTATTGCATGAAATAAATTGATAAAAATACGATTGGATAATTTCCGTGGATAATATGGAAAAAAGTCTCCTATGCCATGTGTAAAAATAAGTATTCTTGCTCTAAGCAAAATGTATATACCTAGAAAACTATATGCATAAATCCCATTTTTGGGAATTTTTTTTAATACATTTTTTTTCTTTGTGAAGAAATATACATTATCAATATTTTTTGATAAGAAAAATTCAAATAGTGCTTTACTATTATCAGCATAATCTTTTGCTGCTCTACATGAAAATACTATAAAAGTTTTCCTTTTGATTACAAGATCAAAAATATGAAAAATAAATTTCACAAAATATTCTAT
>JALVAD010000192.1 GCA_027011385.1 Saprospiraceae bacterium
ATTTACAACTATTATTATTTATGAAAGCGGATAAAAAGAACAGTTTTATAGAATGGCTTGAAATGCTACAGCAAGAAAGTTGGCAATTGGAGTTATTGATTTCCGGATTTGCTCTTTATGGAATATGGGCTAGTCAGGATATGCTTCAAATGATTCAAGACTATATTAGTATCAATAAGCCTTCAGGGAGTGTTGGTGCAAAAGTTGTAGCATTATTAACGGTAATGCTGAGAGCCGGTTGGCTTATTTTCTTTACAAATTTGTTAATACATGTCGTATTAAGGGGGCTTTGGATTGGGGCTATTGGTTTACGTTATGTTTCCGGTAATATTGATTACGATAAATTAAATTACTCTGATTATTTCACAAGATATTTTAAGAAAAAAATTGGGTCTTTTGATGATTATATTGAAAAATTGGAAAAGATATGCAGCGTGATTTTTGCATATACTTTTTTATTATTTTTTATTTTTTTATCGTTCACTTTTTTCATCATTTTCAATATGTTATTTGTAAATACAATTGAATATTTATTTGGACATGATACTTCGACTATTGGTATATCTATTTTTGTATTATGGTTTTTTGCATTGATTGTGTTTGTTGATTTTATCACATTAGGGGCATTTAAGAGAGTGAAGAATAAAGGGTTTTCCAAGTATTACTCTTATATATACAAGTTTTTTTCTTTTATAACTTTATCGTTTATTTATAGACCGCTTTTATACAATTTTATAGATTATAAATATACACGAAGGCTTTTTTGGTTTTCCATCCCGTATATTTTCATTTTAACCTTGGTTGCACCTAAGTTTGTATTGGAAGCTAATCCGTATTTTCCGGGTTTGAAAATCAAGCACAATCAGTTTGATAAAACCTCAGAGTATATTCTTAATTGGAATAATTATGATGATTTAAGGGAGAAACATATAGCTATATCGGGAGATCATCGTCAATCCATCAGGTTTTTAAGCCTTAGTAATTATCGGATTAAAGATTCGTATGCAACATTATTTTTAAGACAAATAGGTTCTGATGAAAAATTATTAAGCAAAAAATACAAAATAAATCCTTATCGAAAGTCAGGTCTAAGGAATAAATTGATGTCTATAAATGAAGAGGATAGTTTGATTTCGGGATTAAAAAAACAAAAGATAAGCGAAGTTAAAGAATTGATAAAGGAAAAAAGGAAATTGAAAAAACAAAAGGATTTGGAGGGAATCAAAAAGATAGATTCAAAAATTGACAGTATCAGATTGGATGAAAGAAAGAAAGTAGAAATTGTGAAAGAAGACAAACTGTTGAGGATAAGAAATGCATTAATGGAGATTAATGGTATATCTATTGACGAGAAACCATTTAATAATAATTTGAGTTGTAAATTTTATGTCAATCCAAATTTGAACGAGAAAGGACTGCTTTGTGATTTTTCTGTAGATTCACTCTCCAAAGGTGAGCACCTTTTGACTCTACACAGAACTGTCTATAATAAATTGAAAACTGATTCCACAGAAATACTAACATTACATTTACCATTTTGGGTTTTGAAAAATTAGTGGAAAAGCTTTTTGTTTTCTGGAAAGATTCTACAGCTCAATCATAAACACTTACCTATAAGAGCTATCCATAACGACCAAGCGCTCTCTTCCCTCTCCTTTTACTTTATTTTAAAAAAGTCGAAGAAACTTTTTAAAAGGAGAGGGCTAGCCTGCTCTGTGAAATTCATTTATGAATATTTCATCAGAGGGTGAGGATAGAAAAAAGGAGAGGGCTAGCCTCCCCTGTGAAATAATTTTTCAATTTAGGCAAAGCCTATTTCACTGGATAAACCATGTGAAATTCATTTATGAATATTTCATCAGGGGTGAGGATAAAAACAAAAGGAGAAGGAATTCATTCATTTATAAAATATTTCTATTTCAATGTTACAATTATCTTTAGCAAATCACCGGTTTTGTCCTCAATAGAAAAACGAAAACATTTACCATTTTGGTTTTTGAAAAATTAGTGTTTTTAATATATTTTTCTTAGCTTTGAAAGCTATTTTGAGTTAAAAAACTAGTGCTGGCAGGTTTTTGAATATAAAAATCACTCGGTCAATATTTTTTACTTTAACGATTTTTATTATCTGTATTTTTAGTGCTCGGAATAGTTTTGGAAAATACATAATTAAAATGAAT
>JALVAD010000193.1 GCA_027011385.1 Saprospiraceae bacterium
CTTTTTTTTAATTATTTAGGACGCTATTGATATAAAACAATAAATTATTATAAAATATCTACTAAATTAAGAAAGTTTACTTATTTTTGCGCTCTGTTTTAAAAAAATAAATAAAAAGATGGCAAAAAAGAATAAAAACGTATCAAAACCACAGGCAGAAGATGAAGTGATGATTGACATTTTTGAAGAAGGAGATTATAAAGAAAATTTTCTTGATAAGTACCAAGATAAACTCTTGATGGCAGTCGCTGCTATTTTGATTATTGTGGCCGGTTATTTTGCATATAAATACCTAATGCTTGCACCAAAAGAAAAAGAAGCTATGGCTGAAATGAGTCAAGCGGAATTGCAATTTGAAAAAGATTCCTTCACTCTTGCATTGGATAATCCGGGTGAAGGATATATGGGATTTTTAGATATCATAGATGAATATAGTGGAACAAAAGCCGCTAATACAGCTAAATATTATGCAGGGATTAGCTACCTCAATTTAGGCATGTATGATGCTGCAATTGAATATTTGAAAGATTATGATGAGGATGAACTATTGACCGCAATTCCAAAATACGGTGCATTAGGTGATGCATATTCGGAACTCGAAGATTTCGAAAAAGCAAAATCATATTACGAAAAAGCAGTAGAACAAAAATCTAATGAATTATTAACTCCTTATTATTTAAAAAAATTAGGAATGCTTTATAGAGCTGACAACAAGAAAGAAGAAGCTAATAAATATTTCAAAAGAATCAAAACCGAATTTCCAAGGTCAGCAGAAGCTAAAGATATTGATAAATTTATAGCTGAATAAAAAATTGCTAACAAGTTTTAAAAAGCTCTTCTTTAATTTGAAGAGCTTTTTTTTGGTATATATTCAACTTATTTTTTTTATCTTTGGAATTTTTAATTTTTAAATTAATAGCACTCCTTATTTATTTGAAAAGAGGCTATAAATTATTAACAAACAAAAAAGCTATAATGTACAAATCAATTATTAAAGTATTATTATTAATATTCATTTCTACTTCAATCTATGCTCAAGGTGGAATGTGGCTTCCTAATACAATTAAAGGAAGTATTGAAAAAGACATGCATCGACTAGGAATGAAACTTAAAGCTGAAGATATTTACAGCACAGACCAAAACTCAATTAAAGATGCTATCGTTCAATTCGGTGGTGGATGTACTGCTGAAATCATTTCCCCAAAGGGTTTATTGTTGACTAATCACCACTGTGGTTACGGTAATATCCAAAGGCTATCAACTGTTGAAAACAATCTGCTGAAAAATGGATATTGGGCTAAGTCTTTTGAAGAAGAACTCCCCGCAAAAGGTTTGACAGTAACTTTTGTAGATAGGATTGAAGATGTATCCAATGCCATTATGAAAGGTGTTAGCGATAATATGGACAGCAAGATTTCTCAGTCAATTATTGATAAAAATATTGATTCACTAAAAAAAGCGACAGCGATTGAAGACTACCAAGTCATTGAAATCAAACCATTTTATTACGGCAATAAATACTATATGTTTATAAAAACAATTTATAAGGATATCAGACTTGTAGGCGTTTCCCCTGAATCTTTAGGAAAATTTGGAGCGGATACAGACAATTGGATGTGGCCCAGACACAATGGAGATTTTTCTATATTTAGAATTTATGCAGGAAAAGACAATTTGCCCGCTGAATATTCCAAGGACAATATCCCTTATACTCCAAAACATTATCTCCCTGTTTCACTTGATGGAGTAGATGAAAATGATTTCACAATGATATTTGGATTTCCGGGTAGAACGCAAGAGTATTTACCTGCGAGCGCCGTTGATCAAATCGCAAATAAACTCGATCCCGCTCGTATAAAAATAAGGAAAGCAGCATTAGATGTAATGGAAAAACACATGAGAAAAGATGAGGCTACAAGATTAAAATACGCTTCAAAATTTGCCGGAATTGCCAATTATTGGAAGAAGTGGATAGGTGAAAGCCAAGGAATAAATCAAGTGAATGCTGTCAAGAAAAAGCAAGAATACGAACAAGAATTTAAGAGAATAGTTGCTGAGCGAAAAGATTTTAGTAAATACAGAGATATTTTACCAAAATTGGATTCTCTTTACAATGCTTATGAGAAATATAATGTAGCCATAAATAGTATCTATGAAACATTTTCAAGAAGCAATGACTTTATGCGTGTGATGAGCTATCTCAATAGACTAAAAAAATATTATAATAATAATGGAGCCGCCGGATACAATAAATTTAAAGACAGATTGCTTCCATACCTAAATGGAATGTACAAAGGACTTGACATAACTATCGACAGAGAAGTTTTTGAGGCATTAATCAAAAATTATAAAAAAAGCATGAGTCCTGAATTCGTACCAAAAAGCTTATCAAATCTATCCTCCGATGAAGACTTTGCTTATTTCGCTAAGAGTATTTACAATTCTCCTTTTACCGATTATGATAAACTAAAAAGAATCGTTGACACTACCGATATTGATTGGGCAATTGCTCAAATGGATAAAGATCTTGCTTTTAATTTTGCAGGAGAAATATCCAAGATAAGCGATGAATTGGTTTCTCCCAAAACTAATGAATTGGAAACAAAGATAAATTCATTGCAAAAAAAATATATGAAAGCACAAATGGATGTTTTCCCTAATAATAGTTTTTTCCCTGATGCAAACAGTACTCTTAGGGTAACTTATGGGCAAGTAAAAGGTTATCACCCGAGAGATGCAGTATATTATGAACCTGTTTCTCATGTCAATGGAATTATTGAAAAATATGTGCCAGGTGATTACGAGTTTGATTTACCGCAAGAGTTCTTAGACATATACCATAAAAGAGACTTTGGCAACTATACAGATAAAACAGGAGAAGTTCCTGTGTGCTTTATTGCTACAAATCACACCACAGGAGGAAATTCCGGAAGTCCTACTTTAGATGCAAATGGTAATCTTATAGGATTGAATTTTGATAGAGTTTGGGAAGGAACAATGAGCGATTTGTATTATGACCCGAGTATTTGTAGAAACATTATGGTAGATGCAAGATATATTTTATTTATCATCGAAAAGTATGGCAAAGCCAAAAGATTGATTGATGAAATGAAATTGGTACACCCAAAAAGATAGGTGTATAATTTTTTTTGACACTATCCTAAAAAG
>JALVAD010000194.1 GCA_027011385.1 Saprospiraceae bacterium
CTATTGGTCATTAACCTATTTATATTGATTCAAAATAAACTTTTTCTAAAAAATACTGTTAGGTGTAAAATTTTCTAAAAAATCACTTAAGTAATGCAGTATTACAAAAGATTTGAATCAAGAACACCGTATATTCCGGTCAAGTTCAGTTTGACTAGGGATGTGTTTTTTGATGTAATCGGTGTAGTATTCATTTTTATTGGACTGGATTATCTTATCTGGCGGTGGAATTATTCAATAAATTGGGATATTCCGGTTATATCTCTTCCTTTGTTTATAGCAGAAGTTTTGAGCTTTATCGGTTCTATACTTACTGTCATAAACTACTGGGGGCACAAAGATGTGAAGAAGAAGAAATTTGTTCGATTTTTAGGTGAAATCAAGGATTTGGAAGAAGATGAAGAAGACAGACCTCTGAAAATAGATGTTTTCATTGCGAGTTATAATGAAGAATTGGAGATAGTAGAAGACACTATCAAAGATGCCACACAATTAAAATATCCTTTTGATGATGTATCGATTAAGATTCATCTTCTTGATGATGGTAGAAGAGACGGAAGAGATCCGGAGAAAGAAAATTTCAAGGAATTAGCTGAAAAATACGATATAAATTATTTTGTCAGGGAGGATAATGTAGGTTTTAAAGCTGGGAATATGAACAATGCATATGTTCAGACTGACGGTGATTTGATTGTGGTTTTAGATGCTGACACTAGAGTTTTTCCTAATTTTCTTAAAAATACTACCGGATATTTCAGGAATAAAAATTTAGCTTGGGTTCAGACACCTCAATGGTTTTATGACATACCTCAAGGTGTTTCATTGAGAAAGTGCTTGTCTAAAAAGATTCCCGTAGTAGGAAATATCATTGGAAGACTGATTCCAAAAAGTGACAAATGGATTGTTGGTAAAAATATATTCGGTACTGATCCGAGACTTTTTTACGATATAATATTGAGAAGACGTAATGCTGCCAATGCCGGATTTAGCTGTGGTGCAGGGTCAGTCCAAAGGAGAGATGCTTTGGAAAAATTGGGAATAAAGGAAAGAGAAGAAAGAATTCAATCAAAACTAAAAGAGGCATCAAAAAAAGGAAATATTGATTTGGTTAGTTACGAACAAGAATTGCATAAAACAGAGCCATTCAGACCTTTTGCACATCACATTTCAGAAGATATTTTTACTTCTATTCTATTGCACAATGAAGGTTGGGAATCATACCAGCATCCTGATGTAGAATGCAAAATGCTTTCTCCACAAACATTGGATGATACAGTCAAACAAAGTAAAAGATATGCTGAAGGTACTTTGGATATTGCTTTTAGTAAACACAATCCACTGTTCAAAAAAGGATTGGATTGGAGACAAAAAGCAGCTTATTTGGAAACCATTTGGTCATATTTATCTCCATTTTGGTTAGCGATATTTATGTTGTATCCTACGTATTTCTTTTTTACACTACAAGCCCCTTTGAAGGCATTTAACTTTGATTTTTTCCTTAGAATTGTTCCCTTTTTATTGTTGAATGTCGCTATTGCTGCTATCGGAAATTGGGGAGTATCTACCAAAAGATCGGAACAATACTATATGGCTGGAATTTGGGTCAAATTCATGGCATTTTTAAATGTGGTTTTTGGTAAAAAGATAAAATTCAATGTGACAAAAAAATCTGTTACAAAAAGAACTAATCCGTCATTTAAGCATATTTGGCCTCATTTGACTTGGGTTATTGTTACTTTAATCGGATTTTCATATAATATTTACCTTGTTTCGACTAATAATCATCCATCTTATTCTGCTCTTTTTGCAAATACATATTGGATGATATTCAATTTTTATCAGATTATTCCATTCATCAGAGCCGGATTTTGGAAAAATGACTATGATGTAAAAACTGCAAATTGTTAATTATGAAGAAGAATACTTTTTTAATAAAACCAATAGTCTTTTTTGTCAGTATCATGATTGGTGCTTATACCGTTCTTTGGATAGAAAAAGCAAGACCTTCTGATTTTGGATTCTATAAAGACATTTTCAAAAAAGAAGTTGTTATTAAAAAGAATAAACATTACCCATTAGCTGCATACAAAATAGATTTAACAAATGAGGATTTGGAAATAGGTAAAATAGCTTGGAGGTATTTCCAAAATAATTATATTCAGGAGACAGGATTTGTAAATAGTGTCGATAAATATCCGGGAACAACTCTGTGGGATGTGACTTCATATCTTCATGCATTGACAAGTGCTTATGAAATTAATATTTTAGATTCAATAGAGTTTGATAAAAAATTAACTCTGATATTAAAGTCGATGTCCACAATGAAATTATTCCAAAATAAACTTCCCAATAAATCATATAATACTTATAATTTATCTATGATAGACTATGAAAATCACCCTACAAATGAGGGGATAGGTTGGTCAGCAATGGATATTGGTAGATTCTTTTCATTTTCATATAGAGTTATGAAGGATTATCCTCAATATTTTCCATTGATGAAAAAAGTGATATCAAGGTGGAAAATTGATGAGATAATTGAAGATGCAACTCTGCAAGGAATCGGTTTTAATTTCAAAGACAAAAGAATGATGAAGGTACAAGAGGGTAAATTGGGGTATGAAGAGTATGTTGGCAAAGGTTATGATAGGATGGGATTTGATGTGTCTGAGGCGATGAAATATACTGATTTCATAAAATTCGTAAAGATATTAGGGGTTGAAGTCGCTGCTGACACAAGGGAAGTAAAATATTTTCCCGCATACAATTATGTCCTTTCAGAACCTTATATTCTAGATGGGCTTGAATATGGCTGGGATATCAATTCCAAAGAATTAGCATACCGAATATATGAAGTTCAAAAAAGAAAATCAGAAGCGAGTAATAAACTGATTGCTGTCTCTGAAGGGCATTTGGATACTTTCCCTTATTTTGTTTACAATACTATATATTCCAACAAAGATAAATGGGTTTGCGTCAGTTCTGATGGTGAAAAAGTGAATGATAAAAAAACTTTTTCAACAAAAGCAGCTTTTGCATGGCATACTTTATTTGATGATGAATACTCAAAAAAGTTGTATGATAAAGCGATTACAATGAAAGATGAAAATAATGGGTTTTATTCAGGATATTATCAAAATACTGATGAGATTAACTATGCTTTGACAGCTAATACCAATGGAGTCATTCTTGAATGTCTTCGATATAAAAAACTAGGACCGATTAATAAAATTGAATATTAAATTAATTCGATAATAACTTATATTATTTTTAATAAAAAAACTATGATTATGAAATCTAGAATTCTTGGATTATTTCTATTATTGATAGGAATATCATCCGTTTCAACAGCGCAATACGATAACTTTGGACAAATGTGGGGTATAGAGAACTCCGTGATTGGTACTGGTAAGGTAAGGGGAGATATTGGATATGCTTTCTCAATTATATCTTACAAACCAAAAGATGATACACTATATGTGTTTCCTCGTAATTCGGTTAACCTAAACTTTGATTTTAATTTATACAAGCATTTACACTTAAGAACTTCATTTTATGTGGATATGAATACCAGTCCGACAAAACCACCTTTTCTTTCAGATCTTTTTTATCAAATTGGTTGGTATGATTGGCACAATAAATCTTTTTCATTTGGGTATGAAAATTATCAGCCGCACAATCTATTTCAAAAAAATGGAAGAAAAACCGATTGGTTGGAAAATTTTAGGAGAGGATTCTTTTTTGCTAGTTACAATTACGATTTACTCAGTAGAAGATCCGGCATGAAATATGATGAATCTTCGCAGATCCGGATTGTGCCTGCGATAAGATATTTTTATGAGTATTCAGATAAATACGGTGTGAATAAGGCTGGAAATAGCAAGATAACTCTGTCAACTGCTGCCAGATGGACAATTGCAAAGGGAATTTATATAGAAGGAGCAGTTTATTATTACCCTATCAAAGACACGAAACTTCCTTGGGATGCAGACTATACTTATGGTTTTGGTATTTTTGACTGGAGAGCCTTCAAAATGAATTTTTCCTACGGTAATTGGATAGCAAACAGATTTCCCGGAAATGATAAAGAGATGGATCATGACTTCTTCAATGGAGAGGTCAAAGCAACATTCACTTGGGCCTTGTAAGAAATAAATATTTTCATGCAGGCACTATTTATATATAATTCTAAATAGCCTTAGAGCTTAATCAAAAAGAAAACATATATAGAAAGGCTTTGTTCTAATCTTAATTGATTTACTTTGTGGCTGAGATATAAACGAAGGAGACTTGAAAACTTGATATCCATTTTGGTGTGATTCTCTTTGGTTGTTGATCAGGGCAAGGTTTTAGATATACTGAAGATGTAGATTTTTTGTCAAAATCTTAATTATGTTTGGATTTGTGGTAACAAAAATCATCAGTTATTAAGTCTGATTTTGGTTTAAAGCAAAATATAATATTATGGAAGACATGCTACTATATGATAGATTGCAATTTGCATTCACTATCACTTTTCATTATATATTCCCACAATTGACGATGGGTCTATCCTTATTAATCGTTTATTTTAAGTGGAGATATTTGGTATCTAAGATTGAGAAATATAATGATGCTGCTAAGTTTTTCATGAAAATATTTGCTGTTAATTTCACAATGGGAGTCATTACAGGGATTCCAATGGAATTTCAGTTTGGCACAAATTGGGCTAAGTTTTCTGAATTAACAGGTAATATAATTGGTCAAACTTTGGCGATGGAGGGGATGTTTTCATTTTTTCTTGAATCATCATTTTTAGTTTTGTTTCTATTTGGAGAAAAATTGATGGGACAAAAGCTTCATTTCTTAACAGGGTTTTTGGTTTTTCTTGGTTCTTGGGCTAGTGGGTATTTTATCCTTGCTACTAATGCCTGGATGCAACATCCTGTGGGCTTTGAAATACTTGAAAATGGAAAATATGTTTTAACGCATTTTTCTGCTTTATTTGATAATCCTTGGCTAATACCCGCATTTTTGCATAATCAGATAGCCTCTATTGTCACATCTTCTTTTGTTGTAGCAGGAATTGGTGCTTTTTATATTTTGAGGGGAAAGAATATTGAATATGGTAAATTATTTTTAAAAACCGGTGTCGTTGTTGGTTTTGTAGCTAGTGTTTTACTTGCGATGCCTACGGGAGATTGGAATGCAAAAAATGTTGCTAAATATCAACCTGCTTCATTTGCAGCAATGGAAGGTATCTTTGAAACGGAAGAGTCAGGATCGGAAATTGTCTTAATTGGTCAACCCAATATGGTTGAAAAAAAATTAGATAATAAAATTGCTGTACCAAATGTTCTTAGTTTTTTGACATATAAAGATTGGTCAAAACAGATACCCGGGATGGATCAATTCAAAGCGGAAGAGTTGCCTTCAAATGTTCCCGGTCTTTACTATTCTTATCATATTATGGTAGGTTTAGGTACTATATTTATTGGAATTTTCGGTATAGCATTTATATTGTTTTGGAGAAAGAGATTGTTTGAATTTAAACCAATATTGTGGATGATTATGTTTATAGTCCCATTTCCATATATCGCTAATCTTACCGGATGGTATGTAGCGGAATTAGGAAGGCAACCCTATTTGGTTTATGGATTGCTCAAAACTTCTGAAGGGATTTCACCTACCGTATCATCAGGTAATACATTATTTACTCTTTTAGGTTTTGTCGGCTTGTATTTACTCTTGGGTATATTATTTTTGACCTTAGTTGGTAAAATAATTTATTATGGACCTAAACCTTTAAAACATTAGATTATGGAAGTATTTTGGTATATAATAATAGCGATTGTTTTAGCAGTGTTTTTTGTTCTTGACGGATATGATTTTGGAGCTGGTATTATACATTTGTTTTTTGCTAAGACAGATAAAGATAAAGAAGTTATTTCAAAATCAGCAGGTCTATTTTGGGATTCCAACGAAGTATGGCTAGTAGCGGGAGGCGGCATGATATTTATGGCTTTTCCTACATTTTATGCTTCAGTATTTAGTGGTTTTTACCTACCACTAATAATAGTCTTATGGCTGATAATGTTTAGAGCAATCGGGCTTGAACTCAGAGGACAATTCCCGTTCCAAATGTGGAAAAATATTTGGGATAAAGTATTTGGAGTGTCGAGTTTATTATTAGCATTGTTTTTTGGTATTGCTTTGGGAAATATTATGAGAGGTGTAAATTTAGGCGGTGTCGAGAATGGAATCTCTTTATATGAAAAACATTTTTTCTTTTTACCATTATGGGATAGTAGTTTTAGCCCTACAAGCAATACTCCAGGAGTGATAGATTGGTTTACCGTGATAATTGGTATTATTACTGTGATAACCTTAGCAATACATGGAGCAAATTGGGTAATCCTTAAGACAAATTCATCAATTAATTATAAGTTGAAAACGTTTGTTTTTAGATTTAATATTATTCTTCTGATATTGACGATTACATCGTTGTTTATATGGGATTCTATAAATCCGGATTCTTTAAATAATTTTATTGAAAAACCATATTTAATTATATTTCCGGGTATTTATTTTACCGGTATTATTGGATTGTTTTTCATCAAAAGATTAAAAAAAGAAATTCAAGGCTTTATCTTGTCAACTCTTGTTGTTTTAGGTGGTATTACTTCATCACTTGCAGCGATATTTCCAGTGATCCTTCCTTCTACAAATGACATTAATGAATCGCTTACAATATATAATACAGCTAGTACTAATTATGGATTATCAGTAGCGATGAATTGGGGAATAATTGGGTTTATACTACTTTTTGTGTATATGATTATTCAGAAAAGGCTGATGGGAGGTAAAATCGATAAAATGGAATATGGACATCCTTAGTGAGTAAAATATGTTAAATAAATTCATCGTTTTTCCTTAAAAAAAGATTTCAGCATTTCGCTGCTTTTTTCGCTCATTAGTCCAAATTCTAATTTTGTTTTGGGGTGCAAGACCTGTTTCCCGCACTTCATAAAACCATTTTTTGAGTCTTCAGCAGCATATACAATTCTCTCTATTTTTGCCCAATTTAGGGCAGATGCGCACATCATACAAGGTTCAAGAGTTACGTAAAGTGTACATTTTTCTAAGTATTTACTTCCCAAATAATTTGTGGCTGACGTAATAGCGAGAATTTCAGCATGTGCTGTAGGGTCGTTTAGGGCTTCCACTTGATTATGTGCTTTGGCAATAACGATATTATTTGAGACTATTACTGCACCAACCGGAACTTCATTTTCTTCTTTAGCTTTTTCTGCTTCATCAAAAGCTTTTTTCATAAAATACTCATCTGACAAAATATTCATCTATTGTTTTTTTGCAAAAGTAAGAAAATTGATGTGTTTTATTGTAGACACTATTTAATTTATTTTTCACATATTATTTTTATATAAAAAACTTACTATTATCTTTGCGTATGGAAAAAACAAATAAATTCTCGTCAATAAAGGAGATGCTGACATTTGATGATGTATTGTTAGTGCCCTCCTATTCGGAAGTGCTACCCAGAGAGGTAAGCGTTTCAACGCAATTTACAAGAAATTTGAGTATAAATATACCGATAGTTTCAGCAGCGATGGATACCGTTACGGAATACCAACTTGCTATTGCATTGGCAAAAGAAGGCGGTATTGGTATTATTCATAAGAATATGTCGATAGAGGAACAGGCAGCTCAAGTGAGAAAAGTCAAAAGATCTGAAAGTGGAATGATTACCGATCCTGTCACCCTAGGACTGGAGGCGAGTATTGGAGATGCACAGAGATTAATGAGACAACATTCGATTGGAGGAATTCCAATAGTGGATAAAAATGGAAAGTTAGTAGGTATTCTCACCAATAGAGATTTAAGGTTTCAGGAAGACAGTACTAAATCTATAGTGGAAATTATGACAAGAGATGGTCTGATTACTGCTCCGATTGGGACTAGTTTGGATGAGGCCAAGCAGATTTTACAAAAGTACCGGATTGAAAAATTACCTGTTGTAGATGACCATAATATTCTTATGGGCTTGATAACTTATAAGGATATTTTAAAGATTAAAAACTATCCTAATTCTGCAAAAGATAAGTATGGTAGATTATTAGTGGGAGCAGCAGTTGGTATTTCATCAAACACTATGCAGAGAATTGAAGCTTTGGTTAAAGTAGGTGTTGATGTTTTGACTGTGGATACGGCTCATGGACATTCTGCCGGAGTACTTCAAATGATTAAAGAAATAAAAGCTAAATTCCCTCATGTTGATGTAGTAGGTGGTAATGTGGCTACCGGTGAAGGAGCAAAAGCTTTGGTTGATGCCGGTGTTGATGCGGTGAAAATTGGTGTGGGTCCCGGTAGTATATGTACAACTAGAATAGTCGCAGGAGTAGGTGTGCCTCAATTATCAGCTATAATGGAAGCTGCGAATGCCATCAAGGGTTCGGGAGTACCCATCATCGCTGATGGGGGAATAAGATTCACGGGAGATATAGCAAAGGCGATTGCTGCCGGAGCTAATACTATAATGGCAGGTTCATTATTTGCCGGTGTAGAAGAAGCTCCCGGAGAGACTGTGATTTTCAAAGGGCGAAAATTCAAAATCTATCGTGGTATGGGTTCAATTGGAGCAATGGAAAAAGGATCAAAAGACAGATATTTTCAGGATACGGAAGATGATGTAAAAAAACTAGTTCCTGAAGGGATAGAAGGGCGGATTGCCTACAAGGGAACATTGTCTGAAGTGATGATTCAATATATTGGTGGTTTAAGATCGAGTATGGGCTATACAGGGTCTAGGACTATTGAGGATTTGAAGAAAGCAAGATTTGTGAAAATTACTCATGCAGGAATCATCGAAAGTCACCCACATGATATTGCCATTACAAAGGAATCTCCAAATTACAGTTTAGGTCAATGATGATAAGAATGATGTTTTTGATATCTTTTTTATTAAACTTGTTCTAAATTTATGGTATATCCTAGTCAGGCTTACGGCTAAAACCAAATAAGTTTAATGATTTTTCATTTTTTAAAATTAGTTAAAACGATATATGAAAATTGGTACATTTAATGCTAATGGTATAAGAGCAGCAGCAAAAAAAGACTTTTGGTCTTGGGTTATAAAACAGAATATAGATATTTTAGGTATTCAAGAGACTAAAATACAAGAAAATCAAATTAACCCGATGGAATATGAGATGATGGGCTATAATAGTTATTGGCATTCTGCCGAAAAAAAAGGGTATAGTAGTGTCGCTACTTTTACAAGGCAAAAACCAATAAATGTTGTAAAAGGAATGGGGATTGAAAAGTATGATCGAGAGGGTAGGGTGCTAAGAACGGATTTTGACGGTTTTAGTGTCGTGAATGTGTATATTCCTTCCGGTTCTAGCGGAGAACACAGGCACGAGTTTAAAATGGAGTTTTTAAAACATTTTATGGTTTACCTTGATGAATTAAGAAAAAAGCAGGAGAATTTAATAGTTTTGGGAGATTATAATATTGTTCATACAAGACTCGATATTCATAATCCAGATAGGAAAGATAATCCTTCAGGGTATAGACCCGACGAAAGAGCATGGTTGGATCAATTTTATGCTTCGGGATTCAATGATTCTTTTAGACTTATTTATCCTGAAGAGATTTTGTTTAGTTGGTGGAGTTACAGAGCTGGCTCAAGACAAAGAAATAAGGGTTGGAGAATTGATTATATAAGTGTTACAGATGAGCTTAAGGATAAAATCAAAGATGTTAAAGTATATAAAGATCCTGTATTTTCAGATCATTGTCCGGTAGTATTGGAAATTGATATTTAATTGATGTTTTATGAAAAATATGAAGGTACTAATTACGGACTATGTGCATAAAATATTGATTGAGGGTTTGAAGGCAAATAATTTTGAAGTTACTTATTTACCTGAAATCAAATTGGAAGAAACCAAAAAAATTATCCTAGATTACTGTGTTGTGGTAATCAATACAAAAACAGTGATGGATAAAGTTATGATTGATGAGGCGAAGAATTTGAAGCTGATTGTTCGTCTTGGATCCGGTTTGGATATTATCGATTTGGAATATGCGAAGAAAAAGAATATAATCGTAAAAAATACGCCAAAAGGCAATAGAAATGCAGTAGCAGAACACGCATTGGGGCTATTACTTTCACTTTTTAACAATATAAATCAAAGTAGTTTTGAGGTAAAGAATATGATTTGGAATCGAGAAGAAAACAGAGGTATTGAGCTTGAGGGTAAGACGATTGGGATTATAGGTTTTGGAAATACAGGCAGCCAATTTGCAAAAAAACTGAGTGGATTTGATGTTGAAATTTTAGCTTTTGATAAATATAAGCAGCGTTTTGCTGAAAACATTCGTTATGTGAGAGAAGTCGGCATAGACTCTATTTTTGAAGAAAGTGATATAGTCAGCTTCCATGTTCCTTTAACGAAAGAAACATACCATTTATTTGACTTAAAGTTTATTAATAAGTTTAAAAAGAGTTTTTATCTGATTAATACTTCAAGAGGAAAAGTTGTTAATACAAAAGATCTGATTATGGGGCTTCAAAAATCCAAGGTTTTAGGCGCAGCTTTAGATGTATTGGAAAATGAGAAAATTGATACTTACACGAATGAAGAACTGACAATGTATAAAAACCTTTTTGAATTAAAAAATGTGGTTATTACGCCACATATTGCAGGTTGGACTAAAGAATCAAAGCTGAAAATAGCTGAGTTGGTATTGAATGAAATCTTTACAAATTGTTAGTTGTAGAGAGATTCTCTATATAATAGGC
>JALVAD010000195.1 GCA_027011385.1 Saprospiraceae bacterium
GTATTTCCGTTCACCACAACTTCGTATCCATCACCCTGACATCCTTCGTAATTTTCTTCCCCCGTTGTATTTTCATAAAAAACTAAATTGACAGTAACTGTGGAATCACAGCCGTTGATATCTTCCAATACCTCTGTACCCGTAGGATTTGACTCATCATAAACCGTCCCATTTACTTCTACTGAATAGCCATCACCTTCACAGCCCTCATAATTCTCTTCTCCAAAAGTAGGAGGATTAAAGACTAGATTTATTGTAACAGTAGAATCACATCCGTTAATATCTTGCAAAACCTCTGTACCCGTAGGATTAGCTTCATTATAAGTATTTCCATTAACTTCCACTTCATAGCCATCTCCTTCGCAGCCATTATAGTTTTCTTCTCCTGAAGTTGGAGGATTATAAACCAATTCAATTGTTACTATTGAATCACAACCCTGGGAATTTACCAAAGTTTCTGTCCCACTGGGATTGGCTTCATCGTAAATATTTCCATTAACTTCAACTTCATAGCCATCTCCCTCGCAACCATTATACAACTCCTCTCCAGTCGAATTAGGTAAATAAACAAGATTAATTGTTACCGTTGAGTCACATCCGACTGCATTAGTTAAAATCTCAATCCCACTAGGGTTACTTTCATCGTAAGTCGTTCCATTTACTTCAACTGAATATCCATCTCCCTCACAGCCTTCATAATTCTCTTCACCATTTGATTCCGCACAATAATCAAATCTTTCTATACATACATTGTCAATAGTTCCTGTTAATTCTCTTAAATGGTAACCACTTGTCATATTACCATGTTGAATATAAAATAAATCAGATAAATCTGGTAAATCAAATGTTATCGATCCACTTCCTATTTCATTTTGTTTATCTTCATCAGAATATAAATTTAAAGTTAGATTGGAACACGCCTTTTTCAATTCTACATAAATTAAACTTCCTAAATCATTATAGATAATATTATCAGAAACCAATCTAGTAGTATTATCTTTGACAACGATCCTAAATAAAATATTACCATCGGGAGGATTTAATGCTAAATACTCTATAAGAATTACATCCTGAGTACCTTCTGGAAATCCAGTACAATCTTCATCAGGACAATCATGAAGAGGATCTTGATCTGTTTCTGTTAAACTAAATAACATATGTCCGGGAAATGGTTCTCCTTGATATGTCCCTACACTTTCAGGTAAAAACTCCAAAGTCATTTCCCAACAATCTTCTGAAGTATATGGAGAATTTAATTCTTTATATACTCTTCTCTGTACACCATCCGGCGCACCATCAACATATTGAAGTTCTCCTCCACTAACTTCCACTAATGTTCCTACCTGAGTCCAGTCTCCAGGTGAGGAAAAATCATCAAAGTAATCACACTGACTATAGCCAGAGTTGAAAAAGAAAAATAGTGTGAATAGAGTAAAAATTGATGTTCTAGTTACAGGTTTCATATCTTATAAGCTTAATATATTATCCAAAATCAATAATTAAATGGTACTTTTGTTCCACAAACTTAATGATTTGAAGAGAGAATTCCTAATAAATATCGACACTATCCTAAAAAGTGTTTAAACTTCGAATCTCATTTCAACAAAATAGCTTTTTTAGTATCTAAAATAATATTATTTTCATCTAAAAGTTGAACAAAGTATAGCCCTTGAGAGCCAAAAGTACTCAAGTCAATTTTAATATTTTTTTCATTTGTTATTATTTCCTTTAAAACAATAGAATGAATATCAAGCACCCTGATTTTTACATTATTATTTTTAGGTATGTATACGTTTACTATGCCATTAGTAGGATTTGGATAAAGCTGCATCAAACTATTTTTAGTTTCAAATTCATCAGTTGATGTTGTGAATTCCAAATTGGTTACTATAATAGAATCACAGCCATGAATCGTTTGTAAAGTGTCTATTCCATTAGGATTATCCTCATTATAAACCGTGTTACCTACAGTAACAGAGTAGCCGTCTCCCTTTGTACCTGTATAATTAATGCTATCAATATATGTTTCATAAAATATTAAATCTATATTAATAATCGAATCACAACCATTAAAGCTTTGCAATGTATCACTACCATTAGGATTATTTTCATCGTAAATTTTGTCACCCACCTTAACAGAAGAACCATCTCCATAGCAACCATTGAAAGTAATCAAAGTGATAGGTCTATCTTTAAAAAATAAATCAATTGTCACAGTAGAATCACAGCCATTTGCATTCTCTAATACTTCCTCGCCAGTCGGATTTTCTTCATTATATACAGTACCGTTTACCTCTACTTCATAGCCATCTCCTTCACAGCCTATATATGTTTCTTCTCCTGTTGTTGGCAGATTATAAACCAAATTGACATTGACAATCGAATCACAACCTCCGGAACTTACCATTGTTTCTGTTCCGGTAGGATTTGCTTCATTGTAAGTATTTCCATTGACCACAACCTCATACCCATCTCCTTGACAACCTGAATAAGTTTCTTCTGTATTTATTACATCGTTAAATGATAAGTTGATAGTCACTGTAGAATCACAGCCATTTGCATTCTCCAATACTTCCACTCCTGTAGGATTTTCTTCGTTATATATAGTACCATTAACTTCAACTTCATAGCCATCTCCCTCACAGCCATTGTGAGTTTCCTCCCCTGTTGTATTATCATAATAGACAAGATTTATAGTTACTGTAGAATCACAATAATTTGAATTTTCTAATACTTCTGTACCGGTAGGATTTGCCTCATTATAAGTATTGCCATTTACCAAAACTTCATACCCATCTCCTTTGCAGCCTTCATAATACTCTTCTCCAAAGGTATTTTCATAAAAAATAAGCTCAACTTCAACTATAGAATCACATCCGTTTGAATTCTCCAATACTTCCGTACCGGCAGGATTTTCTTCGTTATAAACAGTACCATTTACTTCCACTTCATATCCATCTCCCTCACAGCCTTCATAGTATTCTTCCCCATAGGTAGTCTCATAATAATTAAGATCAATAGTAACAGTAGAGTCACAGCCATTTATATCTTGAAGCACTTCTGTACCATCAGGATTATTCTCATCATAGGTTGTTCCATTTACCTCTACCTCATAACCATCCCCTTGACATCCTTCATAAGTTTCTTCCCCAAAAGTAGGAGGATTGAAAACCAAATTAATGGTAACGGTAGAATCGCAGCCATTTGAATTTTCCAAGACCTCTGTTCCGGTAGGATTCGCCTCGTTGTAGGTATTTCCATTTACTTCAACTTCGTATCCATCTCCCTCACAACCGTTATAATTTTCTTCTCCTGTTGTATTTTCATAAAAAACCAAATTAATAGTAACCGTAGAATCACAGCCATTGGAATTTTCAAGGACTTCCGTTCCTGTTGGATTTGATTCATTATAGGTATTTCCGTTCACCACAACTTCGTATCCATCACCCTGACATCCTTCGTAATTTTCTTCCCCCGTTGTATTTTCATAAAAAACTAAATTGACAGTAACTGTGGAATCACAGCCGTTGATATCTTCCATTACTTCTGTTCCTGTTGGGTTTGATTCATCGTAAACCGTTCCGTTTACTTCTACTGAGTATCCGTCACCCTCACAGCCCTCATAATTCTCTTCTCCAAAAGTAGGAGGATTAAAGACTAGATTTATTGTAACAGTAGAATCACATCCGTTAATATCTTGCAAAACCTCCGTACCCGTAGGATTAGTTTCATTATATGTAGTACCATTTACTTCCACTTCATAGCCATCTCCCTCACATCCATTGTAGTTTTCTTCTCCTGAAGTAGGAGGATTAAAAACCAATTCAATCGTCACTATGGAATCACAACCTTGAGAATTTACCAAGGTCTCTTTTCCACTAGGATTTGATTCATTATAAACCGTTCCATTTACCTCCACTTCATAGCCATCTCCCTCGCAACCATTGTAATTTTCTTCCCCAAAGGTACTTGGACAACCATCATTCTTGATGCAAACATTATCAACAATTCCAGTAAGTTCCCGTTTGTAATAACCGCCACTATGATTTGAATGTTGAATATAGTACAAGTCAGATAGATTTGGAATATCAAGAGATACTGGTCCATCTCCTATTGTATTTGAATAATTTTCATCGGAATAAATATTTAGCGTTAGTGTTGAACTGGAACAACTTTTTACTAACTCAACGTAAATTATACTACCTAATTCACTATATGTTAAATAATCTGAATTGAGTTCAGTAGTGCCATCTTCAACTAAGATTTTGAAAACCAAATTACCATCAGGAGGATTATCTGCATAGTAACTAACAGCAATTATATCTTGAGTACCAGGAGGAAACCCTGTACAGTTTATATCTGTACAATCATGTAATGGATCTTGATCCGTTTCTGTCAATACAAATATCAAATGTCCTGTAAATGGCTCGCCTTGGTATGTCCCAACTTCTTCCGGAGTAAACTCTAAGTGCATTGTCCAACAATCATCAGAAGTATATGGTTCATCCAATTCTTTATAAACTCTCCTTTGTGAGCCACATGGTGCACCATCAACATATTGAAGTTCTCCTCCGCTGACTTCCACTAACGTCCCTACCTGAGTCCAATCCCCCAGTGAAGAAAAATCTTCAAAATAATCGCATTGACCAAAGCCAAAATTTAGAAAGAAAAATAGTGTTAATAGAGTAATAATTGATGTTTTAGTTATAGTTTTCATGTCTTATAAGCTTAAAATATTATCCAAAATCAATAATTAAATGGTACTTTTGTTCTACAAACTTAATGATTTGAAGAGAGAATTCCTAATAAATATCACATTTTTAATACTTATCAATGTATTGATCAAGCCTCTGTATATTTTCTTTATCGATGCAAAAGTTCAAGACACCTTAGGTTTGGAAACTTATGGACTGTATTTTGGAGTTTTTAATTTTGCATATATTCTGTATATTATTACTGATTTTGGTATTCAGAACTATAACAGTAAGACTATCTCTCAAAATAGAAAATTGATCAAAGAATATCTGCCTAATATATTAGGAATAAAAGTTTTACTCTCATTAGTTTATTTAGTTATAGGTATTGCAATTGCTTTTATCATTGGTTATAGCCCCTTTATGATAAAGCTCTTTGTTGCTATTGCTGTGAATTTAATATTACTTTCTTTTATTCTGTATCTCAGATCAAATATCTCTGCTCTTGGTAAATACAGATGGGATAGTATTATTTCAAGTTTAGACAAGCTTATATTAATCTTCATTCTTGGATTTATACTTTATTTCTCAAATTTTGATTTTGAATTGAAATATTTTATCCTTGCACAAACTCTCGCATTTTTTATTGTTTTCACAATAGTTTTATCAATAAATTTTCATCTGGTAAAAATTCGATCTATAAAGTTTTCAAGTCATTTCTTTAAAAGTATTTTGAAAAAAAGTTTACCTTATTCCCTTGTGTTTTTACTGATGACACTATATATGAAGATGGATGGTTTTATGCTGGAAAGAATGTTGGATTCTCCGGTAGAAGCAGGGATTTATGCTGAAGCATTCAGACTGTATGAAGCATTTAATAATATCGGATATTTATTTGCAGTATTGCTCTTACCTATGTTTGCAAGTTTATTAGATAAGAATAACAAGCTTAAAAACTTGGTATTTACCAGTCACAATATAATGTTGTTTATTGCGGTTTCAGCTGTTGTTATTGTAGCATTATATAGGGAAGATATCATGGTATTCCTTTACCCAAAAGAATATAATTCTTATCATAGTATTATTCTTGTTGTATTGATGCTTAGCTTTTTTGCTATTAGTCTGACTTATATTTATGGAACGCTTCTTACCGCTGCCGGAAAAATCACAATATTCAATAAAATAGTATTTCTCGGTGTGATAATAAACCTTGTTCTTAATTTGATTTTGATTCCCAATAAAGGAGCACTTGGAGCAGCAATAGCTACTGTATTCACTCAATATTTTGTTCTGATAGGGCAATACTTCTACACTTTGAAATATTTTGACTTGGGATTTGATTTTGTCCTATTTTTTAAACGGGTTGTTTATTTGGTTGCTACGATATTTTTATTGTACTTAATCAAAAGTTATTTCAGTTATAATCCCTGGTTGATGATGCTGATATCCGGCTTATTTTCTTTGATTTTTGCAATATTCAGCGGTTTGATTAAGTTTTCTGATTTAAAGAGATAATAGATATGGCAAAATTCAGAAGAAGTCATGGTGGAGAAAAAAGAGGTAGTTCTACTATCGGAAAAACAATAATGCTTGTGTTTATCGCTACTGCATTGTTCTACTTTATTTTTAATTTTATAAGTAGGAATAAATTCTATAAGCAAGAACCCAAAGAAGATAATTTCGTATATAATATTCAAATTTCCGGTATTGATTATATCGAACCGAATAAGAGATTTTTTTTACCTTCTTCGACAACAGGGCAAGTTGTTCATCATAAATACTATTCGCTATCGTACAACGAAAAATATGAAATATCGGAGTGGGTTGCTTATGTCCTCACTAAAAAAAGTTTGAGAGTACCAAATGTCCCCAGAGCAAAAAGATTCAATCCTGATTTGAAGGTAAAGAACCGCTCGGCAATATACTATGACTACAGAGGTTCAGGGTATAGCCGTGGTCATCTTGCTCCCGCTGCTGATATGGCATTTAGTGAAGAAGCTATGAAAGAAAGTTTTTTTATGAGCAATATGTCTCCTCAAAAAAGAGCTTTTAACGGAGGGATATGGAATGAACTTGAGCAGAATGTCAGAAATTGGGCTTGGAAAGACAACAAACTTTTTGTGGTTACAGGACCTGTAATCGATGGTTCGATAAAGAGGTTTATAGGAAAAAATGAGGTCGGAGTACCAAATAAATTTTACAAAGTGTTACTGGATATCGATGACCCCGAAAGGAAAGCCATAGGTTTTGTCATTCCCAATGAGAGAAGTGAAAGACCATTAAAAGATTATGCAGTAAGTGTCGACAGTATTGAAAAATTGACAGGAATAGATTTTTTCAAAGATTTGCTTACAGATAGTGAAGAAGAGAAACTAGAATCTAGTTTTGATATACACAAATGGAAAATAAGCAATAAACTTTATAAACAAAGAATTGAAGTTTGGAACAAGCAATAATACTAGTTATTATAGGTGGCTTTTATTATGTGGGTTGCCACTTCCCCCTATTTTTTTCTGAAATGCAATTGAAGAAAAACATAAGGGGGAGAGTTGTGCTTTTGTGGGATGCCAGAGGGGGCAGGTGTGCAAAAGAAAGTACATAAACTTAGCTATGGGAATATATTCATAATTGGTATAATACTATTCCAAGTATAATCTTTTCAATATTTCGTATATACTATCTTCGGGAAATTTCCCGGATTTATCAATATTTGCCCTCCTCCACATCTCATTCCAAAAATGAACCGCATCAGAATTTGCAATTAGATTTATATTTGGATTCTTTTTAATGAGCTTATCCCATTGAAACCAATGAACAGGACAAAATAAATCGTATTTGGCAACATCTGACTTGTGTTGAAGATATTTGACTGCTTTGGTGAGTAATTCCGGCCCTGTCTCACCCCAAGAAATTTCACTTGAGTCTTTTTGGGAAGCTTTATCATAGCAATACTCCATTATTATGGAGTCCTTTGGGGTTTTCATTACACAATTGCAAACAGTATTACCATATCTTAAAAATTTTCTAGGAGTTTTTGCACTTGCAAAAAGAAAATCGTCTTCATGATCAAACTTTTTTAAACTGATAATATCCGTATCCACCCAATAATTTCCTTTTTCCAATAGTAGTTTATACCTAAACATATTGGCAAAACCGGCATAGCTATTGTGCTTTTTGTATTTAAAAATCTTATCAGCCGGCAATATTAGATTTGCGTCTTTTATTTGTACCCCCTCAGGCACATTATCAATATCATCATAAGCATAAAGGTGAAATTCATCTCCGTTTTTGATAAATGAAGTAGCGCTTAGTATTTCCATAACAGAAAGGCTTTTACCTATCCACAGACTTTGAATTATCGACATTTAAACGGTTTTGTTATTCACAAAGATATAATTTTCTCCTTTAGTAAAATAAGAAAAATCATATTTATCAATTGCGTTGGTAAATGTTTCCCGGCAACCGGCTTTCATCCTATCATGAAATTCGATTATTATGTTTTTTGTGATTGACAGCCATTCTTCGTAATTATTCTGAAATAATTCTTTTTCTGCTCCTTCAATATCAATTTTAAAAATATCAATAGCATTGAAATCGTATTTTTCAAAAATCTCATTTACTGTAATAGATTGGACAACTTTTTTATTCTCCTCAGTATTACTATCTATTTCTCTTGTAATAAATCCCCATTCCCCCAATCCTTCAGATACGATTTCCATCGATTGATCTGCGGTATTCGAAAGCGCTCTTTGAATGCAAAATATATTCTTATATTTCCTAGTATTACCTTCTAAGACTTTGAAATTGGAATACTCCGGTTCTATAGCGATGATAATTGCTTCTGGATATTTATTCGCAAAAAAAATAGATGCCAGTCCAGTATTTGCTCCTGCATCTATAATGAGTTTTGGTTGATCCTCAAATTCAATATCGTATTCTTTTTCAATAAAAATCTGCCTGAATACATACTTATCAGTAGTGTCTTTTCTGATAATTATAGGGTGTTTTATGTCAGGAATACTGATTTTTTCACTTAAGCCAAATACAATTTCTACAAACATAATGATTCCTTTCAGACCGAAAGTGTCAATATAGCGTAAAAATAACCTTATTCTTGATTTTAGCTTTTTCACATTTTATCTCTTTATAACAAATCCATCTTTGTAAGTTATATTATTCTTTTTGATACATACTTGTTCAACTTCGGAAAGCTCAGAACCGTTTGGTAACCATTGTACTAACTTATATTCTTTACCTGGTTCGCCAGAAACTTCCAAATAGACAGAACCATCATCCAGATTTTTAACAAAACCGTTTAAAGATAATTTATCTGCTTCTTCCTTGGTTCTAGCTCTAAACCAAACACCTTGAACTTTTCCGGTTACCTTTATTTTTAAGTCAATCATAATAATATTATTTCTGTAAATAGATTATATATTTTTCTTTGAAATATTCTTCCTCTACTTGATCGTATATATGATTTGATTCGTAATAATCACTTCTCTCTAAAAGCTTCAATTCATCTTTGATATTTCCTCCTTTGTATGAAAATAATCCGGGAGGCATTGGATTTTTACTATTGTTTTTTAGTAAAGGCATTGACCACAACCTTAGTTTATCCAAAGAGGCAACTGCCCTAATTGTTATAAAATCAAATTTTTCTTTAAATTCCTCAGCTCTTTTATGCAAAGCTTTCACGTTTTTTAAACTTAATTCCTCTGCTATTTCGCTCACTACTTTTATTTTTTTTGCTTTACCATCTATCAATGTAAAATCACAATCCTCGAGTATTATTGCAAGAGGAATTCCCGGGAATCCTCCACCTGTACCGATATCTAAAAACTTAATTTCAGGGTAAAAACTATAAAACCGGAGTAATGATATTGAATGAAGTACATGGTGCAGATATATATTATCAATGTCCTTTCTTGAAATAACATTTATTTTTTCGTTCCATGTTTTGTACAGCTTGTAGAGTTCAGACAACTTGTCTATTTGACTCGATGTTAAATCAGGAAAGTATTTAGTTATAATATCAATATTCATTACCATTTGTTTTTTGGAGCAAAGAAATAATATATTCCCAGATATGTATAATAAATAAACATTAAAAAGTCCAAAACAGGTAGAAAAACCAGTAAATCTTGTTCTTTTAGCTTATTAAACGAGCTGTATGAACTAATATACAAAATAATTATCCTCAATATCCAAAAAATAATTCCTATATAAAACGGCATAAAAACAAAACTCAAAATAAGAGCTATATAAAATCCTATATGAGATAATGAATAAAATCCTAACATCAGTTTATGAATCTTTTTATATCTAAATGAAGTGCTGATATGTCTGGTTTTTTGCTTAATAAATTCTATCAATGTTTTGGGCGGTGTAGAATAAACAAAAGTATCGGGATCAATTTGAATTCTTGTGTTTTCTGAATTGGCATTTTCGTTAACAAACAAATCATCATTACCTGATTTTATATCCAAATGCGTTTTATAACCGTCATTTTTTATGAAAAAACTTCTCCTTATAGCCATATTTCTTCCTACTCCCATATACGGAATTCCTATCAGATAATAGCTGAAATATTGAAGCGCTGCCATAAATGTTTCAAATCTGATAAATTTTCCTAATAAACTATTTCCGGTATAAGGGCTATAACCTAGTACTATTGACGTATTTTCATCAAAACTATTTATCATCTTTTTTACCCATGATTCGGATTTAACATAACAATCTGCATCGGTCAAAAGCAAATATTCCTTATCTGTTTGGGAAATAGCATATGAAAGAGCTTGTTTTTTACCCGGATTGGATTTGTTTTCAAGTACTGTTATTTTTCCAAGAAATGGGGGTTGATTAAGTATTTCTTTTGAATTGTCTTTTGAGTAATCATCTACAATAATAAAATCAAACTTATCCGGTTTTTGCTCTAAAAAAAACTTAAAATTTTTCTTTATATTTTGTTCTTCATCTTTAATTGAAACCAATATTGCAGAATCTTCTATTTTATTGTTTTCCTTTTCCTTTTTATTATTTTTGTGCCTTGAAAATCTTGAAAATACAATTATCCAGTAAAAAAGATTTACTGTTAAGAATATATA
>JALVAD010000196.1 GCA_027011385.1 Saprospiraceae bacterium
ACTTGGTTTTATGATTTTTGGTTTAAAATTTGCCATAATTCTCCATAACGACCATCATAACCGACGCCACAAAGCGCAGCTTTGTGGCGTCCGAGTTTATGGCATTGTTATATTTTTCTCCGCTTGAATAATTGGAGTAAACCTTTGACAGTGACATCTAATTGACTTCCTTCTTCATAATCTGCAGGGACCACATAACTTGAACGCTCTTCAGAAATTAATTTCTCTACTTTTCTTTGCGTAGAGTCTTGCGTCCATTTATTTTTATCAAACACCGCTAAAGAGAACCCGCCTTGTAACAATACCATCTTCATAGATGGTATATCCGTATCTCCATCTCCAAAATATATCATTCTTTGGAATGGGATTTCTCTTTCTGACATTTCAATAAATTTATTAACAGCCATATTATCCCATGAATTGTCTATCCCTTTATTTATGCGAAAAAGAAACTGTGTCTTAGTTGTATAATTTATAGCTTGCGCTGCCCATATCGGAGTTTCCCCATCGCCATCATAATGGTACTTACATGCAAATATTTGCCTGAATTTATCACCGATAGATGTACCTTTTATCATAGCCTCGAGACCACTTGAAATTATATAGTGATAAACATAAAGCCCATTATTTTTCCCATATTCATTAATTCGATCAAACCAAGTAGACACGCCAGGAAATAAGGGGATAGTCTTACCATGTTTTTTTAAGTTATCAATGCTGAGTTCATTCGATTTTTTTTTATTTGCTGTCTCTGCAAGCAGACCTAAATAGGCTAATATTTCATCACCATCATCATTCTTAGATCGTTCTTTAACTATTTTCCAAAATTCTGAAACATCTTCAATGCCGAGATTTGGCATTAGCCCATGTTGGGCACAGTCACCTTCTGCCAATGTCCCATCAAAATCATAAACTAACGCACATTTCAAAAGTTTACTATGCTCTCCCATTTGAGTATTTTTCCTGATAAATATTACAAGTTACTAAGTATTTTTCGTTTAATTATGGCACAAATCGGGATTTTACCCAAAAAATGAATTTAAAGCCCGTATGTCCTTTCTGGATAACACGCAATTCCGTACAAAAAGAAGTTTATAGATAAATCCAAGTGAATATTTGACCCCCCCATAATATAAAGAGGCTGACGGATTTTTGCTGATAATAAATCGATAGGATCAGATGTAGAAATTATGTGATTATTCTCTGAATCCTTTGTTATGTGCTGACATTTTATTTTATTGAAACCTCAAGTTTTCTACCAAGCACCTGAGCAAATTTTTCCAGAGTTGATAAACGGATATCTTCTGCATGATTTTCAATTCTGGAAATAGCTGATTTTTTTGTATGCAATTTTTTTGCTAATTGCTCTTGTGTTAATCCAGAAGATTCTCTTACTTGCTTTAAAACAGCACCAATTTTAAAAGCCTGGTAACCATCATCAAAGTCTTTGGCAAACTCACTATCACTCTCTTTTCTTTTAGCAATATATTTTTTTAAGTCACTCATAAAATCACCTTCTGTTCAAATAATCCTGCTTTCGTTTTTCTGCCAACTTAATGTCTTTCTTTGGTGTTTTTTGTGTCTTTTTTTGAAAGGCATGATTCAAAACAACTAAACGCTCTTTATCAAGAAACCCTAAAATTCTGAAAATATTGCTACCCACCTGGATTCTAACCTCCCAAATATCATCAGTATTGACTAACTTTTTAAAGTATTGAACGGGAACAATGTCAATTTCTTCAATTAGTTGCAAAACCCAGGTTACTTTTTGTGCTTGTTTGGACGATAAAGAATCAAGAAACTCCTCAACAGGGCAAATACCAGATTCTGTTCGATAAAAATGGATTTCTCTCATGCAACAAAGTTAACATAAATGTGAACACCATGCAAGATTATACATGCAATTCAAGCAATTTCCTTAAACAAAGAAGCCGTCAACAACTGCCTGGTATACTCCTTCTCAGGCCGGCTAAATATTTTCTCTGTCTCCCCCACCTCAACAATCCGACCCTCCTTCATGACCATAATGCGATGAGCAACCGCCTGAATCACCTTTAAGTCATGGGTAATAAAGAGATAGGAAATTTTATGTCGCTGCTGTAATTCTCTTAACAGTGACAATACCTGTTTCTGTACCGAGACATCCAGAGCGCTAGTTGGTTCGTCCAACAGAATCAGTTTGGGTTCCAGAATAACAACTCGGGCAATGGCTATGCGCTGGCGCTGGCCGCCGGAAAATTCATGGGGGTAGCGCCATAAAATGTCTTCTTCCAGACCGACTTCACGCAGAGCTTTTTTAATTTTAACCCGGCGTTGTGCCTTGTTTAATTTTGGGAAATGAATTTTAAGACCTTCCCCTACAATTTGCTCTATGGTCATTCTGGGAGACAGAGATGAGTAAGGATCCTGGAATACAATCTGGAATTCTTTTCTTAAGGGTCTTAATTCCCGGTTTTTTAAATCATCTATACGGGACTGGTTAAAATAAATTTCGCCCCGGCATTGTTCCATACGCAGCAGACAGCGCCCAAGGGTTGATTTACCGGAACCTGACTCCCCTACTATGCCCAGTGTTTCACCTTCTTTTAGATACAGGTCAATATCATCTACGGCCTTAACAGTACTGACCACCTTACGAAAGAAGCCGCTTTTAACTGAAAAGTGGCAGAACATATTTTTGCCGCTTAATAATTGCGGTTTATTTTTTAAGCATTCGGTTTCATTATCAGGGATCATCCGCTCCGGTTCACTGTTTAACAGCTTAATGGTATAGGGGTGCTCTGCTCTGTTATAAATACTTTCAACATCCCCCTGCTCAACGATATTACCGTCCTGCATAACACACACCTGATCGGCAAAGCGCTTAACCAGATTCAGATCATGGGAAATCATCAGCACCGACATGGAAAACTCTTTCTGAAGCTTTTCCAGCAGGAGTAAAATCTGCAACTGCACAGTCACATCCAGTGCGGTTGTAGGTTCATCGGCAATTAATAACTCCGGCTCACAGGCCAGAGCCATGGCAATCATCATACGCTGACGCTGCCCCCCGGATAATAAGTGGGGAAAGGCATCAAAACGATGTACCGGATCATGAATACCCACCAGATCCATTAATTCCAGTGCCCGTTTTTTTGCTTCAGCCTTGTTCATACCACG
>JALVAD010000197.1 GCA_027011385.1 Saprospiraceae bacterium
TATTATTAATCATTATTGCAGTGTTCATAAGTTCTTGTACAAAGAACTTCGATGAATTCAATAAGGATACGAAAAGTCCAACTGAGGTTCCGGGAGAAGCTCTGTTTAGCAGTGCCCAAAAATCATTATCTGATCAAATAGCTAGTGCAAACGTAAATAGGGATATTTGGAAATTATGGGCTCAATATTGGACAGAAACTACTTACACTGATGAAGCGAACTACAATGTTTTTAACAGGAAAATTCCTGATAATACATTTAGCACTTTTTATAGAAGAGTTTTAAACAACTTAAAAATAGCTCAAGCAAATATAGAAGCTGTAAAAGCTCTTACCGATGCGGAATCTGTGACCAAGGCAAACAAATTGGCAATAATTGAATTATTAAGAGCTTATTCTTACCAAAGATTGGTTGATATTTTTGGAAATGTACCTTATACTGATGCTTTAAAAATCAGTGAAACATTAAGCCCAAAATATGATGATGCTGCCACTATATACAAAGACTTGATGTCAAGAGTAGACGCAGCTCTAGGAAATCTAAATGTAGATGGAAGTAGCTTTGGTAGTGCTGACTTGTACTACAAAGGAGATGTTGCGAAATGGAAGAAATTTGGTAACTCACTAAAATTAAAGCTTGGATTGCATTTAGCTGATGTAGATGAAGCTACAGCCAAAGCTGCCGTTGAAGCAGCTGCAAATGGCGCAATTTTAGCTCCTGAAGATGCTTGCAAAATGAACTATTTAGGTGGATCTCCTAACACAAATCCAATTCATGCTGATTTGGTATTGAGTGGAAGAAAAGATTTTGTGCCAGCTAATACAATTGTAGATATGCTTACAAATCTCAAAGATCCAAGATTATTTTACTATTTTGAAGATCCTGTAAAATTCGAATTTACAAAGGATACTTCAGGTCTTGCCAAAGATTCAATTGTTACGGATAAACCAAGGGTTTTGATTTATAAGGACAGTATCGTATATAAGGATGTCCCTTATACAGTTTATGCAAAAGACACATTAAACTTACCTGCATCATTCGAAGGTGGAACTTATGGTGTAAATAGTTCTTACTCAGGACATAGCCATATAGCATCTCGCGTTACAGCTGCTACTTATCCATGTACATTATTTGATAATGTTGAAATGGAATTTTATTTGGCAGAAGCTGCTGCAAGAGGTTATGCTGTAGGTGATGCAGAAGATCACTATAACAAAGGTGTCAAAGCCTCTATTCTAGATTGGGGTGGAACAGAAGATGAAGCAGATGCTTATTTAGCTTCAGTACCTTATGATGCTGCAAACTGGAAGAAATCAATAGGTACTCAATCATGGATTGCATCATATGTAAGAGGATTTATAGGATATACAACATGGAGAAGACTAGATGCTCCTACTTTGAATATATCTCCTGATGCCCAGACTGATGGTGGAGCAATCCCTACTAGATTCACTTATCCAATTAATGAGCAAACGTTAAATAAAGATAATTATGCCGCAGCATCTGATGCAATTGGTGGTGATGCTTTATTAACAAAACTATTTTGGGATAAATACTAATTGAAGTTTTTTCTAAGATAATAAAATCTTTAGGGCATTGCCAATTGGCAATGCCCTTTTTCATAAGCTTAATCAACAACTCTTATCTGCGTATATCCATTATAGGCTCTTCCTGACTGATCAAATCCCTTTATTACAATTTCATAAGTAGTGCAATAATCTGAAGTGTAAAACTCAATATTATTAATGTTTTTTAAGTCAATCATCGGATTCCAGTAGAGTGTCGTCCTAAAATCAGGAATACTTTTTTCAACTTCCTCACTATAAATCGGCGATGAAAACTTATCAGCTAAACTAACTCCATCATAAGATATAAAAGCAGAATTTTCCTCCCATTTGTAGGAAGAATAATCGCCGTTAATTGTATTAATAGACACAATTCCGTTAACACTAAAATTACCTAAAAAATATTTAGAATAATAAACTGAAATATCTTTAATTGTACTAGGATCAAGAAGCAAAATTTTCTCTGTATTAAAAACAGGCACATTGTCAAGTAAAACAAGCGGTCTGTTCAACATTGATCCAGATTCTTTATTGTAAATAGATAGATACCTTTCAGCTCTATCCCCTCCTAAGTAAACACCTTTTACCAATTCCCTGAAAACATTTGTCATATCAGGTAAATCTATAAATTCCTTTAAAGTGACAGTAAAATCCGGTTTTTTAATATTAATGAAAGGGAATGTTTTTTCCTGTTGGGAATTTATTTTACAAGATACATCGAATCTATTTTGAATTTGAAAATTAGTATAAATCTCAGAATAAAAACTATTTAATAAACTGTCATATTCTATAGCCACAGGATTCAAATCAGGATATTCACTATCAAAATCTGAGGATACTAAAATTTCAATATCTTCACTCATTTTATCTTCCTTCGTTCCGATAAATAATTTCTTTTGACCAACTAAATCATTAAATACCATAATAAACCTTCCATCCTCTTTTGTCCTGTTTATATGAATTTGAGGATTGTTACCGACCAGTGCAGAAACTACCTCCAAATTCTTTATAGGTGCTTTGCTCTCTTTACCAACTATCTTCCCATTTAATGTTAAATCTCTAAAGTCAGGTATAAAATTCAATTCATCAATACTATGCAATAGTTTTTTTTGTTTTACATAATATATCGAATCACTATACTCCGGATAACTAAAAGAGACAAATTTCTCCAATACTTGATTTTTTTTCACAATAGATTCAACCATATGATTTTCAAAACCGCTATTCATAGCTCTAACAGAAATAGAGAGATTTATATCTTTTGGTACAGAACCTTGAATATTCAAACTAACCAACTCTCTTTTATGATAAACACTCTTATCCGTCTTCAAAATCAGTTTTTCAAATTTATTTTTTTCAACAGTATCATATTTTTCTACAATACTTGTAATCTCTTTTAACGAATCATACTGCTCTATACTTTTAGCTTTTTTCAAGGGATTTAAAACAGAAATAACCTGTGTGAAATATAATTCTTTAGAAAAACTTCTTTGAAATTTAGTATATGTACGAAGAAAATAGTTTCCGGTAGTCAAATTCATAGGTATAGTAAAATCTCCATAACACAAGCCATTATCT
>JALVAD010000198.1 GCA_027011385.1 Saprospiraceae bacterium
TTTGGCTAAATAATGTTACATTTGTCATTGGAGAAGTTGTTTTTTTGTTCAAACTCAAAGATAATTTGAGATATAAAATTACTTCTCCTTTTTTTTAACTTTTTTTTAATTATTTAGGACGCTATTGGTTAATGACACTAACTAAAAAGCAAGAAAATCAAGGATATTATGACTTCTTCACAAATTTAGTCAGAATTATTATTTGTTGCCCATTGATCTTTCCGGAAATTTGATCCGGATTGTCAGCTACCAATGAAATTCTTCTTACAGGCGTACCTCTTTTTGCAGTAAATCCTGCTCCCTTCACATTAAGATCTTTAATCAATACTACAGAATCTCCGGATGCCAATTCTACTCCAGTACTGTCCAGATGCTTTTCTACCAAAGGAGCTTCTTCACCCTCTCCTGTAGCTTTAGCCCAACTAAGAACCTCATCATCTAAGTACATCATATCCAATAAATCTTGAGGCCAGCCTTCTCCTCTAAGTCTGGTAAGCATTCTCCAAGACATCACTTGTACAACAGACTCTTCACTCCACATACTATCATTGAGACATCTCCAGTGATTGGTATCCATATCATCAGGATTCTCTATTTGATGCAAGCAAGTATCACAAAGGTAAATGCATCTATCTGCAATTATTTCCCCCACAGGTGGGACTTTATAAACACTCAAACTCCCTTTTGAAGCGCAAAGCTCGCATTTTAAACCACTTCTTTCTATTAGTTTTTCTTCTATACTCATTTTTTATTTTTATTTTTTTAGTAATCATTGGATAAATCGTTAATCGAATAATGTATTTGTATCATTTTTATCTATCATCACTTTTGCATCTTCAGTATAATAAATAGTTTCACAGTTTGGACAAATAAGATAATACTTAAAATAATAGCTCTTTTTCTTTTTTGTATTATTTTTCTTACTTATTCTCTTTACCAAAGGAGTATTACATTTGCGGCAAAGATCTCCTTCTTTTTCTATTTTTGATTTAGCCCTGTTTTCTTTTGCAATATATCCCGGATCATCTACCAATTGATCGCTGTTTAAAGCCATTGTTGCCAATTGATCACATCTTTCATTTTCAGGATGTCCATTGTGTCCTTTGACCCAATTAAATTCAACATCATGGTATGAAATAAGTTCCAATAATTGTTTCCACAGATCAATATTTACCGCTTTTTCCTTTTTGTTTCTATACCAATTATTTTGTTCCCATTTCCTGACCCAACCTTTGTTTATGGCATCTACTATATATTTTGAATCCGAATAAACTTTGACTTTAGATTTTCTTTTCAATTGTTTTAACCCAAAGATAATAGCCATTAGCTCCATCCTATTGTTGGTAGTGAGCTTAAATCCTCTTGCGAATTCTTTGACATGCCCTTTGTAATTGAGGATTACTCCAAAACCACCTTTGCCGGGATTGGGCTCTGCTCCGCCGTCAGAATAAAGATACACAGTTGGTAATTCTTCCATAGGAACTTTAGTTTGATTTCAATTTATTTAATAGTCTTTTGGTATTATTCCCCAATTGAAGTGACTGTTGCCAATATTTTTTTGCCTGTTCGACGACTCCATTTTCACTTTCGATGTCACCCATTAGTTCCAAATAATAAGGATGATTTTTCTTAAAATCCTTATCGATTTTATCCAAAATCCGTTCGGCTTTTTTTATTTTTTTTGCTGAAATATAGCCATGAGCCTGCATCAAATTTATTTCGTTGTGCATTTTGGTTTTTGCTCCGGTGTATGACAATGCCTCATCCAGATATTCCAACCCTTTGTCAACTTTGCCTAAATTGATATAAGCTTTGCCCGCATTATAATAGCCAATAACTTGATTTGGATAATAGTCAATGGCATTCTCACTTAATTCTGCGAGTTCATCCCATTTTTCCAGGTAAGAATATATGGTCATCAATTGCCTCCATATCTCAAAATTCTTTTTACTATCAGCCAATGATCTTTTATAATAAGCCTCACTTTCTTCAATATTTCCACTATTGTAAAGTATATCGGCATGGAGCGCATTTGATTTTGCATCATCCGGATATTGCTCAAGAAGTATTTCTGAAGCGGATATCAATTGACTTGTAAGCGGAGAATTTTTTGATACCTTTCCAACGAAAGGAATCAAAGTTTTTATTTTGTCATCCAAAGCTATTTCAGGATTCTTTAGCATAGGAATAAGATTTTGAAGATAATCCTCTTCCTTTTGTTTGAATTTCTCGACCGTGTGAATATATGATAATGCTACCGGATTTTGCGGATCCAATACCAGAATCTTTTTATATGTCTCTACTGCACTTTTATTGTTATTAAGAAGGCGGTATGCCATAGCTTTTTTCATTAAAACATCAACATTATCCCCTTGTTTTTGGAGCAATTTATTTAGAATCTTAATCGCTTTTTTATAACTTTTATCTCTTAATAGGACATTTGCTTTTTGCAATTCAACATCCCTGCTATATCCTGTTTTCTCTTCTAATAAATCAAGGATAGCCAATGCTTTTTTAATGTTTTTTGCCCTTTGATACATTCCCGCAGTTTTGAAATAATTCATCCGATCAAAATTTTGATTGGACAACATACTTTCCATAAGTTCCGCAGCTTCTTCATACTTGGATTGTTCTTTTAGGACATCAAGTAAAAACAGTTTATAAATTGATTTCGTGTCATCTTTAGCAATAGCTTTTTTTGCGTAATTCTCAGCTTCTTCAACTTCGTTTTTCACTAAATAAATCTTTGCAATTTCAAAATCTATAATGCCATCATTTTTTACTTTGTTTTTCAATTTCTTGAATTTGGACAAAGCATCATCGTATTCTTCCAAAGCGACATCCTGCATCGCAGTAATAAAATCGGTCTCCATATCAATAGTTTCCGGAACAATACTTACTGGATCTTGAGCATTAATTTTGAGCAAAGTAAAAATCAGCAGAACAGAAAAAAAATATTTATTCATATACTTGTTTTAATTTCACTATAACGAAGATATTGCAATTATGTTGAAAATCCTTATTTTTTTTGTATTTTTGCTACAAACACATAGTATGCTAACCAATAATTCAGTATTAAGACGATTGAGATATGCTTTTGACATTAAGGACTCAGAAGCAGTTAAAATATTTGATTTAGCCAGTGTAAAGGTCGATGAAGAGCAGGTAATCACCTGGTTAAAGAAGGAAGATGATCCTGAATTTGTATTTATTGAAGATAGATATTTGGCTGCATTTCTCAATGGGTTTATCATTTTGAAGAGAGGGAAAAAAGAAGGAGTAGAACCGGTAAATAAGGAAAAGCTAAATAATAATATCGTATTCAGAAAGATTAAAATTGCACTTAATCTGAAAGTTGAAGACATAATTGATATATTCAAATCGGTAGATTTCAAGGTAAGCAAGCACGAGATTACTGCTATTTTCAGAAATCCAAAACAAAATCAATACAGAGAATGTCAAAATCAATTTTTAAGGACATTCTTGCAAGGTTTAACCAAAGTGAATCAAAAAAGGAAAATTTCCCAGCCATAAGGTATGCTTTTTTTGCCATTTATCCATATGTTTTAATGATTTGTCGAAAAATAACATACAAGAACCCAATGGTAGGTATATTTGACAATAATATTTATGAAAATAATTAAACACAATTTTATGCCAGTACTCAAAATTGATAATGTAGTTAAAAGGTTTCACAATAAAACAGCTGTAAACGGTGCGTCATTTGAAGTGAATAAAGGGAAAATATTTGGTTTACTTGGCCCAAACGGTGCGGGGAAAACAACTTTGATACGAATAATCACAAGCATACTTAAAGCGGATGAAGGTGCAGTTTTTCTCAATGGTGAGAAGCTAAATGAATTTCACCCTACACAAATAGGATATATGCCTGAAGAGAGAGGATTGTACAAAAAGATGAAAGTTGGAGAGCAATTGTTATATCTAGCCCAACTCCGTGGGATGTCGTATAAAGATGCTAAGAAAGCGATTGTAGATTGGATGACAAAATTTGAAATGCAGGACTGGTGGAATAAAAAAATCGAAGAGCTATCAAAGGGGATGCAACAAAAGGTTCAATTTATAGTCACAGTAGTTCACAGTCCGAAATTGATTATTTTGGACGAACCTTTTACCGGTCTGGATCCGGTAAATACTGAATTGATAAGAAAAGAGATAATGAACTTGAGTGCTAATGGAACGACAATCATATTCTCTACCCACAGGATGGAGCAAGTAGAGGAAATATGTGAGGATATAGTATTGGTCAATGAAGGAAAAGTAATATTGGATGGCAAAGTAGCTAAAATAAAAGAGGATTTTAAGGAGAACAAATACAAGGTAGAATTTGCGGGAGAAATAAATGATGATTTGTTATCTGGATTGGAAGTTGAGGATAAAGATGGAAGTTCATTTGTTTTTAAATTGGACATAGGACAAACTTCAAATGATTTATTGAAAATACTATTAGATAATGGAGTATCAATAAAATCATTTAATGAAATATTGCCATCATTGAATGATATATTTATAAAATTAGTGACAGATTAATCTGTATTAGCTAATTATAATCTAGGTATAAAAAATTAATAAGATGAATAAACTTTGGTTGATAATAAAAAGAGAATATTTGATAAGGGTAAAGAAAAAATCTTTTTTGCTTATCACTTTATTAGCCCCGTTGGCATTTGCAACGTTGACTTTGGGAATGGGATTTATTTCGGGGTATATGGCGACTAAATCCTCTAAGAAAGTTATTGTTAAAGATGATGCGGGGATATTTAAATCATTCAATAGTACTAAAAAGGGTAACACCTATGACTTTACATCAATGCCTTTGGATTCTATTGCCAAAACCTACGATAAGGAAGGATATGATTTGTTGGTTCATATTCCGGATTATGATGGAAATTCGAAAAAGATAAATGTGCAATATTATTCTGAAAAAAAGCCGGGGCTAATCACCTTGGAAAAGATAGAAAGAAGGATAGGTAGGGCATATAAAAATTATAATATTGATAAGTCTGATGTTGATAAAGAATTGCTCAAGAGTTTTGCTGTTGATGTGAGTTTGGAGAATGCGAAATCAAAGTCTAAAAATGACAAAACAGGGAAATTATCAGTAATAATAGCGACTGCATTAGCAGGAGCCATGGGGTTTTTGCTATATATGGTGATTTTTATATTTGGTACGCAAGTTATGCGTAGCGTTATGGAAGAAAAAATCAATAGAATAGTTGAGATAATCATTTCATCAGTGAAGCCTTTTCAGCTTATGGTGGGAAAAGTGGTAGGAGTTGGAGCAGTAGGATTAACACAATTGACAATTTGGATTATCTTTATTCCTGTTATAATGATGATTGCGAATTTGATATTTGGAGGGGGAATTGATTCATCGAATATTTCAGAACTTCAAGGGCAAATAAATCCCGATGACCTCAAAGACTTCAATATTTCTCAAGTGATAAATGAGTTTTTTGCGCTTAATTGGTGGGTGATATTACCGGCATTTGTACTGTTTTTCTTAGGTGGGTATTTTTTGTATTCCTCACTATTTGCTGCTGTTGGATCTGCTATTGGTGATGACCAAGGTGAGAGCCAAAGTTTGATTATGCCTATCACAATTCCCGTTATTTTTGCGATGATAATCATGATGAACACCTTAAATGATCCTGATAGCCCTTTGGCGGTATTCGGTTCGATTTTCCCTCTGTTTTCCCCAATTGTGATGCCGGCAAGGCTTCCTTTTGATCCACCGATATGGCAAGTAATACTTTCATTGGCATTATTGATTGCTACCTGTGTATTATTTATCTGGATGAGTGCTAAGATTTACAGAGCGGGAATACTTATGTACGGAAAAAAATTGAGTATAAAGGAAATGGGAAAAATGATATTTAAGAAGTAATAAATGCTTAAAAAACTTAAATTACCAAAAACCTTCTTTCCTTTTTTCTCTTGATACAAAAAACGAAACATGAACCAATGGTTCGTTTTCGAAATTTAGTGACTAAGTGTCACTAAATAATTAGTGAACCGATTTATCAAAATCGGAATAGCTATTCTTTTTTTAACGTTTCAAAATTATTCGAAATTCTAAACATCTTAAAACTCACCCGACTTCGTCAGGGCTCAAACAATAATCCGTTTTTAACGAATTTTGACCGATTTTTCCACTAAAAAGAATAATACCAATTGCTGTACCCTCTTATCATTTATCAATATTTCCTATCAAATGATTTTCCATTAAATTCATAAACTCCACCATTACCCATAGCAAAATATAAGTTTTTATCATTGTCTTCATATATATCCCAAATCATTTGTGTCGAAAGTTTAGGGTCTATGATATAGTTTGTCATAGTCTTACCGTCAAATTTCCAAGCTCCTGTATCTCTATCTCCAAACCAAATATTCCCTTCCGAATCTTCTTCAATTGCAAATACATGCTCAAGTGTTCCGGCAAGTGATTTACCTCCTCCTCTTGAACTAAAGAAATGAATTAACCCATTCTTTTCTGAAAAATTTATTGTTGTATCACCGTTATTTAGTAAAACACCAATACCATTATTTCCAATCCATAGATTTCCTTTTCTGTCTTCCAATATACTTCTGATATGTAGAAAACCACTTTCATCATTTAATCCTAGACTTTCATCATTTATTATAGTAAATGCTTTACCATTATAACCAAAAACACCTGCAAAGGTAGCTATCCAAATTTGGTTATTCTTCCCTTTTGAAAAACCTGTGACATGATATACATTATTATGGTTAATGAGTTTGGCTTTTGGAAATGATAAATAATTTAGTTTTTGTCCATCGTATCTATACACTCCATTTGAGTTTCCTGCATTAAACCAAAGATCTTTGCCTGTTTTTTCCCATTTATTTGATAGTAGTTCATTTGGGTCTAGAATGTTTTTTGATATAGGACTTTTAATATTTTTACCATCATAATTACTTACTCCATTTCCGGTTTCAAACCATATTATGCCATTTTTATCTTCTTGAATAGATCTTACTTGATTATCGCTTAAACCATCATCTGTTGTAAAATAGTTAAAAGTTTTACCATCAAATAGACAAACCCCCTCTTGATGACTACCAAACCAATAATTCCCTCTACTGTCTTGAAATATAGATCTAATACCAGATGTAAATACCAATGTGTCTTTTTCCATATTCAATATCATATCTACATTAGATGTATCAGTGACGATATTATCTCCTTTATTAGTTTCTGGTTGTACGCAAGAAAGATCCAGATTCAAGAGAATTAGTAAGTAAATCATTAGTGTAAATTTATTCATTATTATATTTTTTATATAAGGCCTATCAATTAGCATAGCCGTAATTGTTAAATCTAGGAAGCAATTATCAGTTATACAATGTTGCCACACGTCGCTCTTATTGCATTATTTCATACCATAAACATTTCTCATATTTTGGATGATTTTTTAAACAAGGATGATCAAATTCTCCTTTTTTAGTCATTCCTATTTTATTCATCACATTTTCAGATTTACTATTATCTATTGTACATACTGAAAATACTTTATTTATTTTTAATTCATTGAAGGCATACTCCAAACATCTTTTTGCTCCTTCTGTTGCGTATCCTTTTCCCCATGCAGACTTTTTTAAACGCCATCCAATATCTGTTGCCGGACTAAATTCAGTTTCATAAGTTTGATATGCCAATCCGATAAAACCAATTAATTCCCCCGTTTTTAAAATTTCAATTGCAAAATAAGTATATCCATAATCATCATAGTGTTTTATTAGTCGTTCTAATAAATTTTCTGTTTCCTTTTCACTTAATGTACTTGGAAAATATTCCATTACTTCTGGGTCAGAATTCATTTTCACTAATTCTTCAAAATCACTAAATCTCCAATTTCGAAACCCTAATCTTTCAGATTTAAAAATGTATTTTTCAGTATTCAATACAGTACGTTTTTTTTATTACTATCCAACTGCTTCATACAACGAACAGGTTTATGTCTTTATTACGCATTTTTCAATAAAACCAGAGGATTAATTCAGATTGTCCAAAGGACTTTTGACATTTCTTATGCATTTTGTGGTTACAGGGAAATAATATATTTTAATAATTCATGAATTTTCTCCAATCTGTATCTTTTTTAGAAATTGTAAGTATCAACTGATATGATCGACTATATAGTGTTCAGTAAGAAAATATCCAATTGTAAATTGACTGTTTTCTTGCAGTCATTATATTATTGGTTGTGGATTTAATTATTATCTTTGAGTCTTGAATAGTGACTTTCCCTATGGGATCGAAATAATTTTAGGTTTATAAAGAACAATTTGAATAATAATTATTATAAAGTGAGTGAATTAAATTTAACAAAATGGGTTAATGATTACACTGAAGATATGTTATCTTGGGCATTGTTTAAAGTTTCTGATTCAGAATTAGCAAAAGATTTAGTTCAGGATACTTTTTTAGTGGCAGCAGAGAAAATTTCGACTTTCAAAGGTAAAAGTTCACCCAAAACATGGTTGTTTTCTATTTTGAATTTTAAAATAATTGATCATTATAGGGCAAAAAAGAAAATGCCGTTCGCTTTTGATGGAGATGAAGTGATTTCAATGTTTTTTAATGAAAATGGAGAGTGGAAAAAAAATAAAGCGCCACATGAATGGCAAATTGATGATACACACTTATTAGACGACAAGGAATTTAACGAAGTGCTAAAATTATGTATGGACTTACTTCCTGAAAAATGGAATTCTTGCGTAAAACTTAAATATATACTTGGAAAATCAGGTAAACAGATATGTGAACAAATGGATATTAGTAAAAATAATTATTGGCAAATGATACATAGAGCTAAATTGAGTCTTAGAGAATGTATTGAATCTAAATGGTATAAAAACTGATATACTTATGAAGAAACTAATGCAAATACTATTTCTATCATGCTTAAAAGCAACAGAGTTCATCGAAAAAAAACTTAATCACAAACTAAGTTTTAAGGAAAAAATACAACTCAAGGTTCACAAATCAATGTGTCAGGCATGTTCCAATTACGAAAAACAGAGCAAACTAATCGACAAAGTCATGTCTGAAACCAAAATAGAAAATGTCAATAAGGAAGATATAATCAGTCTAAAAAAGTCTATTGTGCAAAAAATTGCTGAAAAGTAGTAGGTGTATTTCATTTTTTTGCTTTTCCTATTCTTCGCCTCTGACTCCTAACGGCGAATCAACCCACAATGTGAAAAAATGAAATGCACCCGAAGTAGCTTTCTTAATATTTTAACATATTCTTTAGTTAATTTTTTCTTAAGACGGTATATTTTTTAGAAATTTGCATCTCGAAAAAAATATTGTCTAACAATATTAGTTTATTTTGTATTGATATTTTATAATTTTAAAAACAAAAAAAATCATGAGTTTAATAAAACATCTTTTAGTTTTAGTTTTAGCATTTTCTTTCACTATGTCATTTGCACAAACTGATGCGAAAAAGAATAATGAAGCAGTAAAATCTTTTAATGAAGCAGTAAAAAAAATAAAAGCCAAGGACTATAAAGGAGCAATCCCTCTATATACAAAGGCTATTTCAATGAAGCCTGATTACAAAAAAGCCTATTATAATAGAGGTATGGCAGAAATGAAGATAAAAGCGTATAAAGATGCTATTGCAGATTTTCATAAATCAGCAGAATTGGATTCAAAATATGCAAAAGCATTTATGTATGAAGGCTATTGCCATATGCTTATGAAAGACTATCCCAATGCGATTGCTAGCTTGACTAAAGCAATTGATGTTGATCCTAAATATGAGAAAGCTTATCTAAACAGAGGAACATCTTACCTCAAGTCAAAAGATTATGCTAATGCAATTACCGATTTTACCAAGGTGATAGATGCAAATGGCAAAAACAAGCTCAAAGCTCAATTCAACCGAGGTGTTGCATATCAAAATATGAAAAAATTGGATGAAGCAATTGCTGACTTTAATGAAGTAATTAAGCAAAAACCTGATTATGGTAAAGTGATCCTTTATAGAGGCAAAGCGTATCTAGCAAAAAAAGATTACGATAAAGCCATTGCAGATTTTAATCAAGAAATAACGGCTGATCCTAAAAATATTGATGCGTTTTACTATCTCGGATATGCAAATTTGATTAAAAAAGATTATCCCGGTGCAATTTCAGCTTTGACAAATGGTCTTGAAGTAGAATCTGAATCTGCAAAACTTCTAGGTAAAAGAGCCATGGCTTATTTTAGCAATAAAGATTATAAAAATGCGATTTTGGATTATGATAAACTAATCTCTAAAAAAGCTAAAGGTAAATTGTATTTGAATAGAGGAATCTCCAAATATTTGGTAAAAGATTACTCCGGTGCGATAAAAGACCTACAAGAAGCTATAAAAATGAAAACAAAGCCGGGAAAGGCATATTACTATGTAGGATTAGCATATAATAAGCAAAAAAATAGCGCAGAAGCATGTAAAAATGCTAAAGAAGCTAAAAAATTAGGCTATAAAAGAGCAGATAATCTTATTAAAAATGTTTGTAAATAAGATTATACAAAAATAGATGGTATAAAACCCAACTATGAATTAAGCATAGTTGGGTTTCAGCAAAATTAACTATTAAAGAGACTAATCATAAAAACAAGAAAACTCATCTAACTAATTTATGATAATATTTTTTTCTTCAATACGTTATCAAACTAGTAAAATC